>JAUMAI010000754.1:0-2816 GCA_032116775.1 Pirellula sp.
AGGGCTGCCTAATCTCTATTTACCATCAGAAGATAGTTTTTTAGAGGTGGAGCAGATTCCCGTGTTAGGAACGGGCAAGCTTGATTTACGAGGTATGCAGCAAGTGGCTAAGCAGCACTTTACCGCTTCATAATCAACTCGGGTTTTTCGGGCACTCGAGGTGAAGCTTCCAGTGCCCGAAGAGCCGATTGGCCTGGTTCTTCGATGATCTTCAGTGGCTTCGGTTGTTTCGTTAGCGGCTCGGTGAAATCTTCTTTTTTCGCTTTTTTCAGCGCCACTTGCCAAGCGCATTGCACGAACTGCTGCTTCACGTCAGGCGAAATCTTATTTAGCTTCTGGGCCATGTCTTGAACGGCTGTGGGGTTAACTTCGCACACTTGAGATAGTTGCGAGATGAAGAAAGCTGTTTCTTTAAAGTTGCTGTCGGCCGTTTGGCCGACGACCGGTGCAATGGTTCTAGTTAGCAGGTCAGCTCCCAGATTGTCGAGCTTCATGTAGATATCCATTTGGCTTCCGATGGCGGGTTGCCCGTTCTTTCCTTCGCCGGGCGAGCTTCGCAGAACGCAGAGGCATTTACCGCTGACGTCTCTGGCCATTAAAGGGCCCGAATAGACGCCGGTGCCATAATAAATGTGCAAATTCGGTGTGCCATAAATGAGTTCCGATTGGCAAGTGGTGCCGGCGCCATCGTTCCCTTTGAACTCGTACGCTGCTACACGCTGAAGTTCGACTTTGGTGATTTGCATTATTTCCCAGATGTTAACTAAAACTTCGGGATGTCGGACGATGAAGAGAAAGAGTTCTGGGTCGCAATTGACAGACTCTGCAGGAAGGCGGCGAAAGAAGCTGGGTTTATCCAAGACGCTATTTATCTTCTGCCGTGCTTCTTCATTCAATTCCTGGAATGGAATTTTGGCGATCGCCTCTTTCATGCTATCGCGATTCATCGGATCAGCCGCAGTGCTCGTCGGTGCAATCGCAATGTTTGCTAGCAAACAAACAAACAAGATCAAGAACGAATCAATCCAGCTGAGCCGTTTAGCTATCATTGCTGCTCGCTGACCTTGGTGGGCGAGCTGAGCATTCCCTACTACTGGCCCTACTACTGGTTGGATCAAACCCATGATCTTTTCCACTTGAGGGTTGGTACCGCTTCTAAGGAAGCAATCGAAAGAGACGCCTGTAAGAGTCATTCGGCATAGTTCGATTCTTGGCCGAAGGGATTTTTGCGGTGTCGGCAAAGTCATTGCCAATAAAGATGATGTTACCTTTTTTAAGCCGATTACTCCGCGGCGTGTCGGCAAATCAAGAAATGCTCTTGAGTTAAAACGGAGAAAAAAGGATGAATAGTTCTGGAAGAGCCAATGTCAAGGAAGACATTGGTGGTTGGAGTGTATTCCCCGGAATGATGCTATTCATGCGAGCAGAGCGACCGAAGCTAAAACTCGATCAGATTTTTGGGCCCGATTTAATGCCTAGACCCAAGCGATCTGTTACGGGCTCCCTCTTCATCGTAACCATTCTGACAGCCCTCGGAGTCGTCGGTTATTTTTATGTCACTCCTAAGTATTTGCAGTGGGATTTGGAGCGTCAGTTCCTGAAAGCGGAAGAGGTGGAAGCGGCGGCAGAGGTCGCAGCGGGTTTGGTTGAGTTGGGTGAAGATGGGACAGCCGCTGTTGTCAGGATGCTGGGCAATGAGCGTCCAGAGCTTGCACAGGCAGCTTTTCAAGTGCTCGCGGCGCGGCTCGATGCGGTCGCAAAAAATGAAATCGTGGGGGATCGCTGGGTGAAGCGTGTTGCCGCGGAATTGAAAGATCAAGCGGGAGGCTGGCAACCGGAGGCTCGTGTGCTCGGCTGTAAGTTAGCCCAAGATATTTTCGCTATGTTTGAAGCCTTGGATCAGTCCGCAGAGAGTGGAGCCAGTAATCCTTTGAGATGGGCTCCAGCCCGACTTGACTGTTGGGCCGTTTTAGAGACGTACAAAGTTAGCGAAGGTCGCACAGCGGAAGTGTTGATGGTCGCCAGCGACGACCGAAGCGGATTGGGCGTAGAGGCTGAGGGGAGTGCCTTGAGTCGAGAGGCAGTGAAGGGCTCGGAAAGATTGGCCAGCACTACGCTCGCAGGTGCATCGATTGGTCAAGGTGAGGACAATCGCTCTGTTTCCCAGGGATTTTCGACCGACATGAACCAAGTGTCGAATACCGATTCCGTGAGTGACAATGTTACAGCCCCTCGTGCGATATCCTCCGGTGACGCCGTGTCTGTGGTTGAAAGCGAAAGGCCGGTTTCGGCTGCGAAAGAGGGTGCGTTGGTGCATATTGGTCCGCCGCAGATTTTGGAAGTGGTCGATGCTCCGATGGCTCACATTGAAGTGGTGCCGCGCAAAGGTAGTTTGAGGCCGGCACCGAGAAGCCCAGTGGTAAACTCCCAAGCGAGGGCCAGGTTCGGAAACGATTCCGAGTTAGGGGAGGTTACTGATTCGAGCGAGTCGTCGACGCAGATCGATCAGGCCGACGAAGTTAAGGAGCATTGGCAGCAGCAAGTTCAGACGATTGATGCTCGTTCACCAAGCCAGGAGCTTGATATCGGCAAGAAACAGACGCTGGAAGTAGTCGCCATGCTCAACGATGCTGACCCCAGTATTCAGAGTGCTGCGGTTCGGGAGTTGGAGCAGCGCGGTTTCGCCAGCAACGAGATTGATTTGGCCTCGCAGTTGTGTCGCGGTTCATCCCAGGAGCAAAGGAAGTTGCTGCTGAATTTGCCGCAAATGGGTTTGTCGAACGTCACGCCGTGGTACATCTGGATGGCTCAGGCCG
>JAUMAI010000755.1:0-711 GCA_032116775.1 Pirellula sp.
GCTTTTGTTACTTGATTCGAAGCTATCACCCTAGGCACATCAACCGCTCGCAACAAGCGATCGTTGACAGGCTTTCCCATCGCATCATTTCCAGCAAATCCCAGAACCGCGTTTGACAGTAGAAGAAGGATTCGACGAATAGATAGATGCACTTCATTATGATCACAGAGTTCAAGTAGGCATCTAAGACGTTCCCTTACAAGATCGCTCTTTAACAACTCATAGTTATGACGTATGGGACAGTTTGAGCCAAACAGTTCGTTGTCTGATTCCGCTTCGTCGTAGCAGTGCCTCCATCCTTCGTGTTTTGTGAATGCCTCCAGCGATAGGTCAAAAAGCATTGCAGAAGACACCCGACTGAGATTAAACAGCTTGAGTTTGCTTCCTAGTCTCGAACTTTGATTATTGAACAGAAGGTCTTCAAGTAAGCGCCCGGCGTGATCGACGTGCTCCATTGAGTGGTTCAGCCTAGCCCATGTATCAACAAGCTGGCCATCGTTCGCAGCGACAAGAAAGACGCTGTTGGGTTCTTCTTCAAAGATTGCGTCTGAAAAGAACTCCAGAAGGTTGGTCTTAGTGACAAAGCGACCGCTTTCTCCCGTTTCGGGGAGTCCAGTTAGGTCACGGACAATGTGAATAGTCCTCTCCCTACCGCCGATGTTTTTGTTGATGAAAAAGTACGCATTGTTGGACCGCCATTCTTCATCACTC
>JAUMAI010000755.1:721-3503 GCA_032116775.1 Pirellula sp.
CCCAGTTGCTCCCAGACTCGCCTGCAGAGATGTGTTTTTCCGTCACCTGCCGTTCCAGTAAGGATGACGGAAGTTGGCGTCGAGGACGTTTCGGAAAAGAGGGATAAAAGTTCCTCTTCAACCGGATGCACGAAAAGTAACGGCTCCAAACCACTTCGTCGAGCTGAGTCACGGATAAGTTCGTCGTACATGTTGTCGATGCGGGAGATCGGGCCATAGTGCCTAAGGAACCGAATCCACTGAGGACCTTTTTTGGCCATTTGCTACCTCATGCTAGAAATCAGTTGGCTGCGACTTGCGACGATTTGGCGCACTCGAGAAATTTACGGGCACAATTCAGGAGGGTGGTGACGACACGCACCCCGGTCCAGGGTATCATGATGACTTGTACGTTACGATACCGCAACCATAGATAGATCGGAACCGGCGTGAGTGAAGTAGTTTATCGCTTTTCGGGACACGAGTCGTTCCCTTGCAGGTACGCCTGGATTCCAAAGGCGGTGGAAGCGATCTCCGGGAATCCCGAAGTCTTCGGCGACATCGAAGAAGCCATGGTGAAGCTGGGCCTTGGAAAAAACATGGTCCAGTCACTCCGTTTTTGGGTTCAAGCTTTGCGGGTTGCGGAATCCGCTGGTTCCGGCCTACGAATCACAGAGTTTGGGCAGCAAGTTTTCGGGGCAAAAGGGCTCGACCCCTATCTAGAGGACACGTCGACACTATGGCTGCTTCACTGGCAACTGTGTTCGCACAACGACAGTCCACTGTTCGCATGGCATTTTCTTTTTAACCGATTTCATGAGCCAGATATTGTTCGGTCGCACGTTCTAGAGGCGATGGAGCGCGAGTCGTTAACTGTCGCCAGAACGCTTGCAAAAGCGACCTTGGCCCAGCATTTTGACATCTTCATGCACACGTATGTCCCATCTCGTGGGGCGAAGAACGAGATCATCGAGGACAATCTGGATTGTCCGCTGGTTGAACTTGAGCTGATAAAACCCAATGGCCAAAGAGTAAATCGCGAAGGCAAACTCGAGGTTGCGTTTTGCTTTGACCGTGAGCCTAAACCTGAACTCTCAAATGGTGTGTTTCTTTACGCGGTTTATGACTATTGGAAGCGATGCAAACCAGGTGAAGACACATTGTCACTGAGTGAAATTGCAACGGGCGTTGGTAGTCCCGGACAGGTATTCAAGCTACCGGAAGACGATGTTAGATCGCGCCTCGCAGCGTTCAATCGCTGGGAAGAAGACTTTGAGTACAGAGAATCAGCAATGTTTGAGCAGCTCAAGAGAGTCAAGTCAAACTACACTTCCGGTGAACTAATTGAGTTCGCCTACGATGCGGGAGCGGCATATGTCTAATGTAAATAGGATAAAGACATTACTTCAACCTAGTCAGCGCTTCGCTCGATCAGTACATCTTGAACGCGATTTTCGAGACAGTACAGCGCTCAGTCAGTACGTTGTGACAGATCGCGTTGGACAGCTTTTTCGCCGATTTGGTTCTGCGTTCGCTATTGGTTCAACGGAACGTGCTTGGCGAATTACAGGCGATTACGGAACGGGTAAGTCCTGCTTCGCCCTCGCCCTCGCACGAATTTGCGATCCAAAGTCTCTGGGCCTCCCCAAGCAGCTTATCGATGTTTCCAAGTCATTGCCGAAGGCAAATGCAATTCCTGTATTGGTAACTGGCGCACGCGAACCCATATCAGCAGCAATAATTCGAGCAATTGAAGAGTCACTGAATTACTCGAGTATCAAGAAGAGACCACAGGAATTAAGTCAAGCGAAACGTGTTTCCAAAGAGGCCTCGCCAGCAGAGCGTGATAGATATGCGATACAGTTACTTGAGGCAACAAGTCGCCTCGTTTGTGAATCGAAACAAGGAAACGGAATCCTATTGATTCTTGACGAGCTGGGGAAATCTCTCGAGTTCGCAACACAGCATCCTGATCAGCAGGATATTACCTTCCTACAAGTGCTAGCGGAAACCGCCTCCCGAAGTGGTGAGGCCCCACTTGTCGTTCTCGGTATATTGCACCAAGGTTTTTCTGCATACGCAGAAAAGATGGAAGCCAACGATCAGCGCGAGTGGGACAAGATCGGCGGTCGTTTCGAAGAACTGCTTTTTGATCAACCTCTTGAACAGCTCGTAGCTCTCGTCGCAAGCGCATTTCGTGTGAAGGTGGATCAATTGACACCAGCGATAAAGCGAGCCGCACGTGAGAACATGGCGAAAGCGATCGACTTGGGGTGGTTTGGTGCTGTTACCAACCGCCAAAGCTTGCTCGATCAGGCTCCATCGATTTTCCCACTTCAGCCAATGCTGTTGCCTGTGCTTGTAAAGTTCTTTAGTCGCTTTGGGCAAAACGAGCGATCGTTGTTTAGCTTCTTGTATTCATCAGAATCAAATGCGATCCGCGCGTTTGCAGAACAACACGACATTGGCGACGGTTTCTTCGGAATTCACCAATTCTATGATTATGTGCGATCAAGCATTGGAAGCCGTTTACACACTCGTGCGCTTAGTAGTCGATGGAGCCAAATTGAATCTGTGATCGATGCTTCGCTCGGAGGCAACATTGAGGAAGTCGCAATGCTTAAGACCGTCGGTGTCTTGAACATGCTTGACGACCAAAAGCTTACGGCGCAGGAAGACGCAGTGCTGGCTGCGTTAGAAAAAACTTGCTTGCCAAAGTGCGACTTTGCTGCGACGCTAAGCAAGTTGCGAAACAAAAAGCGAGTTCTTTACTACCGAGGTTCTTCTGGTGGCTACTGTTTGT
>JAUMAI010000756.1:0-2005 GCA_032116775.1 Pirellula sp.
GAAACATACGCCTGGACAGTAATCCCACCCCACCTTCGGAAGACAAGCCTGGCCGAGAGCATCACCGATGAAATACGTTGGCTGCGCCAAAACACCCCTCCTAGCGCTGTATAGTCGGGCTGGTGCTTCATAGTCGGGCATGGCCAATTCGACGTCAGATCGATAAACTTGTCAGGTTTCATAAGACGGTGGACCTAGACGGTGTACCTAACGAGGGTTCGCCTGCGAAACAGTGCCAATCCTTAGAAGAAGGTGACGCCGGGAGACTTTCGGCCGGAAGCAGAATCGATCCTTGGCCACAAAGTCCTACGGATCCCCTGGCTTACGAATTCAAGGGCTTACGAATTGAAGGGCTTATGGATCCCCCCATGTGCCAACTGGAGCGGGGTAGTCATCAATCTTCTTGAGTGGCAACGGGTTCGAGAGTCGTAAACAAAAGTCCAAGCGATAGAATTTTACACAAACGCTAGCTTCAGCAGCGATTTGATTCGGTTTCCAAAAATAAGTGAGTTTGGCAGGTATGATCGAGCTAGGTGTAAACATCGATCACGTGGCAACACTTCGGCAAGCGCGCCGAGGCACCCAGCCCGATCCAGTAGCTGCTGCTGTGCTCGCTGAACTTTCAGGAGCCGATAGCATCACAGTACATCTGCGTGAAGATCGTCGTCACATCCAGGATCGCGATGTGCGCATCTTGCGACAGACCATCGGGACGAAATTGAATTTAGAACTCGCCTGCTCCGATGAAGTCTTGGCGATCGCCGCTGATATCCGTCCCGATCAAGCGACCTTGGTACCAGAAAAACGCCAAGAAGTGACCACCGAAGGTGGCTTGGATGTCCTCAGTGACCAAACTCGCGTCGCGCATGCTGTAAAGCAACTTAAAGCATGTGGAATTTTTGTGAGCCTATTTCTCGATCCGGATGAAGAGCAGATTCGCGCGGCCGGACATTTGGGAGCGGATGCAGTGGAACTGCATACGGGTCAGTATGCGATCGAACAAGGACATCGCAAAGCGGTTCAGCTTGAACGGCTAACTGCGGCGGGAAGTTTGATTCGACAATTGGGGATGAAATTGCACGCTGGACATGGCCTCGACTACCAAAACGTTCAGCCAATCGCAGCTATCCCAGAAATGCGTGAATTAAATATTGGACACAGTATCGTTTCCCGAGCCGTTATGGTCGGAATGCGAGAAGCGGTCAGCGAAATGAAACGGCTTATGGTCGAAGCAACTCAATAAATAGCTTAAGCAATTCACGAGACCTTCAAATCTAGCCCAAGAATATTAGAACGTTAACTTAAAAATCCTCACTCACTGTCTCTCGTTTTGGAGCAATCAGCAATTATGGCTCGTAAAGGTTCAGCATTCGCCGGTTTATCGGTTGCCATTGTCACTCCACTGGTACATGGAGAAGTTGACTATGCCAAATTGCGAGAGCAGGTTGAATTTCAGATTTCTGCGGGAACAAATTGTTTGGTACCCGTCGGCACGACTGGTGAATCCCCAACCTTATCCCACATCGAGCATGAACGCGTAATCAGCGAGGTTGTTCAGATCGCTTCAGGTCGATGCAAGATCATGGCCGGTACCGGTAGCAACAGTACCAGTGAAGCCTTGCGTCTTACCAAGTGGGCAGCCAAAGAAGGCTGTGATGCCTCACTGCAAGTTGCTCCTTACTACAACAAGCCAACCCAAGAAGGTTTTTATCAACACTTCAAAGCGATCGCAGAAGAAATCGGCATTCCGCATTGCGTTTACAATATTCCGGGACGCACTGGAAAAAACATTGAGCCCGAAACCATCGCTCGATTGGCCGAACTTCCGAATATCACCATGGTGAAAGAAGCAACCGGTTCGCTCGATCAATGTTCGCAAATACTCAATACGACGAACCTGACAGTTTTGAGCGGTGACGACAGCCTCACACTACCGATGATGTCCGTCGGTGCGGAAGGTGTCATCTCGGTGGCGGGTAATATCGTTCCCCACGACGTCTTAGCA
>JAUMAI010000756.1:2015-4475 GCA_032116775.1 Pirellula sp.
CAGGCGACTATGAAACGGCCCGTCGCTGGCATCACAAATTATTCCCTCTATGCCGTGACATGCTTGGATTGTCGACTAATCCAATTCCAGTCAAGGGAGCGATGAAGTTACTGGGACGCGATACGGGCGAACTGCGGCTACCTATGACATCGCTGGATGAAAAGCAGTTCAATCAATTGCGACAAACTCTGGTAAATTATGGGTTGTTGCACTAAACCATAGCTGATTGAAACTGACGGTGTACGCGCGGGACGCTCGTGCACCGTCAGTGACTCGTAAACCGTCAGTGACTCGTAAACCGTAAATGGCTCGTAAACCGTAAATGGCTCGTGGAGTGCGAACTACAAGATTATCATGGCGACCGTCATGTAGATGACGATCCCCAGAATATCGATAATTCCCGCGACAAAGGGATTGCTCATCAAGGCGGGATCCCAGCCGATTCTTTTGAAAATCAAAGGGAGTGTCGAACCGGATAAGGTTCCGCAGACCACAACCATCATGATGGTTACCGGAATCACCAGCGCTTCGCGCGAACCGGGCGTCAGCAAGAGGGCACAGAGCATTCCGATCGTGGCCAGAAAACCTCCTAGCAATAATCCGCTACTCAACTCGCGACGTAAAATTTTAGCCCAGTCCTTTAGCGATACGTCGTCGGTTGCAAGGGCGGTAATAATCAAAGTTGCCGATTGACTTCCCGAATTACCACCGCTGCTGATGATCAATGGAATAAACCATACCAACCATTCATATTTTCTAAATTCAGGGTCGTAATAACTCAATACGAAAGCGGTAATCAACTCAGCAAAGAAGAGAATGGTTAGCCAAATAACCCGTTTGTAACTCAGCACGAACAGGTTCATTCTCAAATAACCATCGCGCAACGGCTGAACGGCTGCAATTCTCTGGGCATCTTCAGTCGCTACCTCACGCACCACGTCAATGACGTCGTCGTGAGTAATAATCCCGAGCATGTGCCCACGATCATCCAAAACAGGTATTGCCAATAGGTTGTAATAGGCAACCTTCTGGACTGCCTCTTCTTGACTATCAAGGGCATGAACAGAAACCAAATCGGTCTCCATCAAGTCGCTCAGACGCTTATCTTGTCGTCCGATCGAAGACACCAAACGACGTGTGCTTACAACACCTCTAAGATGATTAGTCTCATCAACAACGTAGATGTAGTACACCGTCTCCAGTGTTTCCGCTTCGCGACTAAGAGCCTCTAGTGCCTCGCGCACCGTCAGACGCTCATCAAGACAAGCGGCTTCGGTCGTCATCACAGAACCAGCCGTCCCCTCAGGAAAATTCTGCAAACGACGAATGTCGCGACGAGCCGCCGCAGGAACCAAGGCTAAAAGGTCTTCGGCTCGGGCTTCGGGCAATTCTTGCAATAAGTCCACGACATCGTCAGCCGGCAAATGAACCAGCAGACTGGCTACCAGCTTTTCATCTTCATGGGAAAGAATGTCGACCTGACGATCTAACTCTAGATAATTGAAGATTTCAGCTCGCAGGGGAGGGTCCGCATACTGAATGACCTTCCACGCTTCTTCCGACGTTAAACCTTCAATAAATTCAGCGGTACGAGCTGGGTGCAGAGCTGTACAGAATTCAGTCAGTTCGCGTTCATTATGCTCCGCCAGCATTTCGCGAAGCTCGGGGAGGAAGAGTGTGTTGATCATGAGCCATCCACCCTATGCTGTTAATAAGTCCTGGCCACCATTCGACCAGTGACTCTCCATCGATCTAAAGGAGTTCAAGTTGCCTGTGGCAGTTGATGGCCCGCCGCGATTGGTGGCAGGCCCATCTTCCTCCGAGCGGCTTGGATGCGTTATTCTACGGATTGCTTCGTTAAGGACTACGCCAAATCAGTACCTCTGTCGAAAGTGTAGGTTATGAAGATTGCTCTAACCGGCGGAACTGGATTTTTAGGTCGCTACATCATCGACGAACTCTCTGCCCAAGGCCATAGCCTAATGGCGTGGTATCGTCCCCACTCGCAAAGAGCTTCCGATGCGGTCGATAACGCCCATTCGGCCAAAAAGCCTGTAACTTGGCTGACTGGCGAATTAGGGGATTCAGAAGCCTCTCGTCAATTAGTTTCGGGGGCCGATATTCTGATCCATGCCGCTCTATCTCGCACCGGAATCAGTTTCCGTGGCAGCGAAGGAAATCTAGAAGAATACATGCAAAGGAATTTCATCGGCACAATCAAGCTCCTGGAGGCTGCCCGGAATGCCGGTGTACGACGAGTTATCCTTCTATCGACCTGTGCCGTTCACGAAAAAATCGTAACCGACCGTCCGCTAGACGAAACACACCCGCTGTGGCCAGCTAGCCATTACGGGGCTGGTAAGGCTGCTTTGGAAGCGATGGTTCACAGTTATGCTCTTGGTCAAAACTGGGAGATTTCAGCCATTCGGCCATGCGGCATCTACGGCATGGCTCAAACTG
>JAUMAI010000757.1:0-1175 GCA_032116775.1 Pirellula sp.
TCTTCAATTTGCTCAGAATATTGAACGGGAATTCGCAACTCAAGGACTTGGCTCAGGAGATAAAGATTGCGTTCAAGATTGGTACTATCGAGGATCACGATCACCGCATCGGGTTTGGGCACTCCAGGCATTTCGCCCGCAAGCACCTCTACCGAAACCGCTTCATCTGCGGAGCGAGCGGCGAGAGAATAAGTCCCCGGCAAATCCACCACTTCGACTTGCCATGGAACGCCAATCGGTGCATTCAACCGATCGCCAATTTGAAGCCGCCCCGACTTATGCTCAACCGTTACACCCGCGTAGTTTCCAACGCGAGCGTTCGCCCCGCACAGGGCGTTGAACAAACTGCTTTTCCCCGTATTCGGGTTACCAATCAATGCGATTGTCGCATTTCTAGGCCCACCGCTTTGAGCATCTTGTGGCGATGATTCACTCTTTAAAGGTGAATTCGACGATGTTGATTTACGAACCATAAGCGAAGTCGTCCCTTACTCCCTCTCGACGAGAACACGCTTGGCTTCGTGCTTACGCAAACTGATCCTGTAATGAAACACCATGTACTCGATGGGATCACCCATCGGAGCTTTGCCGATCATCTCAATCGTCTCACCGGGAAGTAGCCCCATCTCAAGCAATCGGGCAGAGAGAGAATCGGAGCCCGTAACTTCGGAAATGACCGCTCGCTCTCCTTCGTTCAACTCATCGAGCGAAGATGGCATCGTCAAGTTCCTAATCGTAAAGCTCAATAGAGACGACTCTATCGGAGGGAAGAGTTGCTCACGACCCGAGAGGCTGAACAAGAATATCTGCTGATTTGCCGAGCCTCAAGCACATCTTCTTTCCCTCGATGGCAAGCAGACAAGGTTCTCCTGGGCTGAGCATCCGAAGTTTGCAACCGCAACGGATTCCTAATTCTTCTAGGCGATGCACATTTTGAGCGTCACCGCACATCTCCACGACGACCGCATCGGAATTAGGGGCCAAAAACTCGACTGGCACTGGCTCGTTAGGGGCCATCGCATTGTTTCCAAATGAGTTGTTCATGGCGGGAAGCGACAACAGGGTCGCTGGTGGGTTACAGTCCTAATCGTGCAAGTATCATATCTTAATTGAGACTGAATTTCAATAAGCCCTCCCTTGGGGATAGAAAATTCGAACCATTTTTTACAACCCAG
>JAUMAI010000757.1:1185-2845 GCA_032116775.1 Pirellula sp.
GGTAAGAATTCCCCCTCAAGCTTTCATTAAACGGTTTTTTGGTAGATGCGATCGGGGAGGCTGGTCGATGGAACGGGTCGGTGGAGGGAGACGCCGCACCCCTGAAGAGGGGAATGGCAGCATAAATTGCCTGAGCGTTTCAACTAAGTTAGCTTCGGGAAAATATTCCCCTTTGCGGATTTTCGAACTATGGAATCCGTGGGTGGTTTTGTAAACTCGAAGGTCTCGTCCATCTGATTTCCTGCGTTCGCGAGTGTTGCTTGCGGTGCGCAGGAGGATTTTTGCCCTGCAATCCACGTAGGCGTCGAAGTGCAGAATTACTCTCCAAACGGCAAAACGTTTTACGATCGATGGGGCTGGCTTGTCCTAATCCTGAGCTTAGCTTGCGTTCCCTTCGCGTACTATGGTGCGGGTCAAGCGGTACAAAGCAATGTCAACAAGGTTGAGGATTGGCTGCCGAAGACCTATCGCGAAACAGACGAATTAACTCGCTTCCGAAAGAACTTCCCTTCGGATCAGTTCGTGATCATCAGCTGGGAAGGCTGCACGCTTGGTGAAGACCCGGCACAGCCAGATGGTGATGACCCACGGATCGCCAAGCTGATCGAACTTGTTACAGCAAACCGAAACTCCGACGAAGGCGATGGAGCAACAACTCCAGCAGCGACTTCGATTGCCAAAGACCTGACTCCCGATGAAATCGACGCACAGGAAGCTCGCAAGTACTTCAAAGGTGCACAGTCCGGAAGAACGTTCCTTGAGCAACTGACCGTCGGTCAGCATGCGCTCAGTCACGAAGAAGCCGTGGCGCGTCTCAAAGGTGTGATCCTTGGTCCTGACGGTCGTCAGACCTGCGTGATTGTTTCGCTTGATCCTGTTACCTCAGGAAAACTCAAACCCGTGCTTGGGCACGGCCAAAAGCGGATTTTCCGGCCAAACGTTCCACCCGGGGTACTGCGTCGTTTGATTGAACGCGCAGGGATTCCCGACGCCGAACTTCACATGGGTGGGCCCCCTGTCGATAACATTTCGATCGACGAAGAAGGTGAACGAACGCTGGTCCGGCTTGCAGGCTTCTCCGGCATCCTCGGTCTTTTCCTGGCCTGGTGGTCCCTTCGCAGCCTGCTTCTGACCTGGATCGTCTTCCTTTGCTCAGTAACATCTGCCGCAGCAGCTCTTGCGATGATTTGGGCTTCGGGCGAGACGGTCGATGCAATCGTCCTATCGATGCCATCGCTCGTCTACGTTCTGGCAATATCAGGCGCTGTCCACTTCATTAATTACTACCGAGATGCTGTTCATGAAGGCGGACTAAAGGGTGCAACGGAACGCGCGGTGATACACGCCTTGAAACCTGCCGTCCTTTGCTCCCTTACGACAGCATTTGGATTGCTTTCCCTTTGCGCCAGCGAACTGGTTCCAATTCGTAAATTCGGCCTTTACTCAGCCACCGGCGTGATGATTCTCAACGTTGTGTTGTTCCTTCTCTTGCCAGCAACGCTTCACTTGCTCGGGTATGCGAAGCGTTGGGTACTTCCAGAAGGAACTCAAAACACCACAGCGAACAATGCCGCCACAATGAACAATGCTGAACCCCCCAAAAAATCTAAATGGAACCTAAAGGCAAGGGATAGTGCTAATAATAATATACAAGATGATG
>JAUMAI010000758.1:0-3040 GCA_032116775.1 Pirellula sp.
GCAAGCTTTAGTCCCTTGTTCGTCGAAAAGAACTTCGTGAAATGCTCTTGTATCGAAGCATTTCCTTGAATCCGTTCACCGCTATCGGTAACTAACTCTCCCTCTGGAGTCCAAAGCTCTGCCAGCGCCTTAGCATCACCTCGATTAAAGGCGGCTACATAAGCTTCGGCGCTCGAAGATATTGCGGCGCGGTCGGCAGCATTGGGGTCGGCCGAATCCTGAGCTAGCGCATTTGAGGCGAGCCAAAAAACTAATAGAACCGAAAACAATCTACACATTTTACGATCACTTCTCGCAATCAGCCTTAGAAACTAGATCTACACAGATGTTAACTTATCAAATCACTCTGCCCGTGGGCAAAAAAATCTCTGGTGATTACCACAAATTAATCTCGAACCTGCACTATTACTCGGGGGAAAGCAATGATCCGGCCATACAACGGTCGCGAGCCTCGTTTTCGGCTCGGTCGTTTCAGGGTGTTGTTACTACACTCCGACGATGGATTCTGAGAGCTGCGGTAGGCAACGAGTCCGCTTGGGGCTTACCGAAAATATGTCTTCAGGCCCAAAAATAGGATTGGGTAGTGTAAGCGTGATCAGTGGTAGTGGTTCTCACGGCTTACCATCCAAACAGCGTCATTAGGGCGCCACAGGATGACTAAACTCGATCGATCATCAATAGAAGGTCGTAATCGTAAAAAAGCTTCAAATCGGCAGAAAACATTGAGAAAATATGTTAAACGGTTTCGTTTTCCTGGATTGAAATTTGTGCGTCTGTCTGCCACGAAACGAGCGCTCAATGCGTTATTTTTAGCTCCCATTATCCACTAAGAAAGAGTAAACTTACGCTATGTTGAATTTGTGCCATCGAGTTGCGGTTAAGGCATAGTGGCCAACCCTTAATCATGGTTTAGGGTGAGGTTGGGACAAAAAACATATATAGCTTCTACTGCTACTCAAGGTTGTGAGTTACGAGGATTAGGATGGATCAGCAGTGTGCTTTAGCTCGGACTCGTGCATGGCTATCGCTCTTCACGATACCAATTTTGCGGATATCCATGATTGGCATGTTCTTGATAGCCTGTGTCATTGGAACCCACGTCATCGCACAAGAGCCGACCGATGGGAAAGAGTCCGACACATCTTTCACGGCTGAGCAGATTGAGTTTTTTGAACAGCATATTCGGCCACTTTTTGCCGAGCATTGCTACGAGTGTCACAGCGCCAGATCGGTCAAGTTGCAAGCAGGATTACGACTCGATTCTCGTACGGGCCTTTTAAAAGGTGGCGATTCGGGTGCTGCTGTGGATTTGAAGGATCCAGCCAACAGTCTCTTGATGCAGTCGGTGCGATATGAATCGTATGAGATGCCACCGAAAGGAAAGCTGCCTGACGACCAAATAGCAAAACTTGAGAAGTGGGTTGAGATGGGGGCGCCTTGGCCGGCTGAATCAGAGCCATCAGCCTCTACCTCGGTCAAGAAATTTGACTTGCAAGCGCGTTTGGCGGAGCATTGGGTTTGGCAGCCAGTAACAAATCCGGATCGGCCCATGGTTCGCAATCAAGACTGGCCCATCACGGAAGCTGATTATTTCGTCTTGGAGGCTCTTGAGAAAGCGGGGCTTCCACCGGCTCCGTCAGCCGATAGGCTGGCGATTTTTCGGCGACTGTACTTAGATTTGATTGGCATTCCGCCGACTGTGGCCGAAATCGACTCGTTCCTGAAAGACGATAGCGACAACGCACTTGAGAAGGTGGTTGATCAGTTGCTTCAATCGCCTCATTTTGGCGAACGCTGGGGTAGGCATTGGTTGGATCTCGTGCGCTACGCCGAGTCGCGCGGACATGAATTTGATAACGATACTCCCAACGCTTACCAGTATCGTGACTATGTCATCAGAGCCCTAAACGCTGATGTTCCCTATGATCAACTTGTCCGGGAGCACATTGCGGGCGATTTACTAACGGATCCACGACTGAATCCCAAAGATCAGTTTAACGAATCGGTTCTTGGCACTGGCTTTTGGTTTCTGGGTGAGTGGGTGCATTCACCTGTTGATATTCGCAAGGATGAAGCTGATCGCTTCGACAACATGCTCGATGTTATGTCGAAGACATTTCTTGGTATGACGGTAGCCTGCGCAAGGTGTCACGATCATAAATTCGATGCAATATCGTCGAACGACTACTATGCACTCTCTGGTTTTTTGCAAAGCTGTGACTATCGGCAAGTATCTTTTGAGGCACTTCACAACAATTCTAAGATTGCCAAAGAATTGGCGAATTTTGATAGCGATTTTCAGAAGCAGATATTCGCGTTGCTCAAAAATAAGCTCCCTGAATTTGAGAAGTACAGCATTCCTGCCAGCCTTCAGTCCAATGTGGTCATCGACTATGCGGCTGGCACTCCCGAGACGTTTATTCAAGATGGGGTGAGTTTCGGTCTAGAACCCACCACCATCGGTAGCTTGAGTTTTAATCGAGATTCCTCCGTAGCAGTTAATACATTTGCGGCTGCTAAGAACGATCCCTTTTGGGATGGTTTGCAGGGGATCTCGGAAGGTGTCTTTCAAAATAGCAGTCGCTTAGATCAATTGCCTCGCGCTGGAAGAACATTAAGAACGCCTACCTTTGAGGTCACCAAAGGTGATGTCCGTTGCTTGATACAAGGTCGTGGTTATATCGCTACTGTTGTTGATTCACACCGTCTAATTGCTGGGCCACTGCATGGAGATACCATTCGAGAGTTTGGAGAAAATGATCGGTGGGTACGACTCAATCTAAGCCGCTATGTAGGACATCGTGTTCATCTTGAGATCACACCCGCCGAGAATGCCAGCGCTGCAGTCCGGATGATATTGCAAGGCGTCAATGATGAGGAATTCAACAAGTTCGAGGCCGAGCTGCTAAAAGTCGATCAAGCGAATCAAACATTGGCGGGTGAAATCGGTTCGCTGATCAATCCAACCAAACAGAGAAATCGACGCGTCTTGGCCGATTTTGAAACTGGAAATTACGGGGAATGGAAAGCGGAGGGGGCG
>JAUMAI010000759.1:0-7840 GCA_032116775.1 Pirellula sp.
TTCTGGGGAACCGACTGCTGATGGTGTTGTGTTGTGGACTCGGCTAGCTCCGTCGCCCTTAGATGGGGGTGGCATGCCGGGAGAGAATATCGAGGTCACGTGGGAATTGTTGGCAGACAAAGACCAAGTAGAAGTGCTTAAGACGGGTGCTTTTGTGGCTACTCCCGAAATGGGACATGCGGTGCATGTCGAACTCCAAGGACTGCAAGCTGATCGATGGTACCGCTATCGTTTTCATGCGGCTGGATATACGAGTCCAATAGGGCGAACTAGGACCTTTCCTGCAGTGGAGACACTTCCAGAGCAGTTGCGTTTTGCTTTTGCTTCTTGTCAGAATTACGAGCAGGGATTGTATACCGCATACGAGCATATGGCCAAAGCGGATCTGGATGTCGTGGTACATCTTGGCGACTACATTTATGAAGGAGGGAAAAAGCGAGAATCTGTACGTTCGCATAACAGCGACGAAATTATCAGTTTGAACGATTATCGTAATCGTCATGCTTTGTATAAGACGGACCCGCACCTCCAAGCTACGCATGCTGCCTTTCCCTGGATCGTAACTTGGGATGATCATGAGTTTGACAATAATTATGCCGCAGATATTTCGGAGGAGAAAAATGTCGATCCGCTGCTCTTCATGAAACGCAGAACTGATGCGTATAAGGCCTACTTCGAGAATATGCCACTTCGGAAAGCAGCCATGCCGAGCGGTCCCGACTTAAGGCTATACCGATCACTCTTTTTCGGACGTCTCGCGAACTTCGCTGTCTTGGATACCAGGCAATATCGCACTGATCAGCCGAACAATGACAAGCAAAGTGATTTGGTGGCTGATGCGCTTAGGGGTGATGCTGAAATGCTCGGTAAAGAGCAAGAGGGGTGGTTGAAAAATGAGTTGTTGTTATCCAAGGCTACTTGGAATGTCTTGGCCCAGCAGGTCATGATGGCGCGGGTGGATCGTCGCCCTGGAGAAGAGCGTGGTTACAGTATGGATCAGTGGTCCGGATATGATGTGCCACGCCGCCGTTTGTTGGAGTTTTTGCAGGAAAAGAAAATTGCGAATCCGGTAGTATTAACAGGCGATATTCATTGCAATTGGGTAAACGATCTAAAGGTTGATTTTGATCGTGAGAAAGATCCTGTCGTTGCTACGGAGTTTGTTGGCACGTCAATCTCATCGGGTGGAGATGGTGTTGATAAACTTCAGTCGGTCGAAACCATGTACGCCGAAAACCCCTTCGTTAAATTCTTCAATGCGCAGCGCGGATATGTGGAGTGCACGGTGACTCCCACGGCATGGACTTCAGATTACAAGATAGTGCCCTTCGTTACAAAGCCCGGGGCTCCTTTAGTCAGTCGCGCTTCCTTTGTTGTCGAGTCGGGTCGTGCTGGTGCTGTCCGAGCCAGCGGAAGTGCATGAGCTATTTGATGTAAGAGATAGCTACTGCAGTCCCTGAGATTGGCTGAGATCAAGTCGGTGATTTAGGGCGAGGTGCGCTGTCTTTCAGCATCGCTTAAGCCTTAGTTCGTTAAGTCAGGCGTATGCAGGCACTGGAGTGCATGGATTAGTTGTCTTTCGCTCGATGTTCGTTGTTGTGGATAACATCATTGAGCCAGCTTCTCAGTTCAGTTCGCTCGGGTATGTCTTTCAATAGCCATTCATCCGTGTGATTGACGTAAGGAAGTGCAAGAGTTTTGCCCTCGATACTGTACTTGGCAAAAAAGGAAGCAATATCATCCACGGATTCTTCATGTGAGGCGAATAGCGGTCTGCCTTTCAGGCGAGAGAGCCTTACCTGCGCAGCTTGCGGAGTACTGTCAGGGTAGTTCCAGTTACGAACTCCATCGAAGTGGCTGTGTGTGATAATAGCTCGCCACAGTTGTGCTGTTTCATCATCTCTCAGGCCGATGTAGCTGCAAGCTATAGCGCCTCGAGAGAAGCCGGTTAGGATTAGTTGTGTTGGATCGCCACCAAAGTCTCGACATGTTTGGGCTACTGCAGCACGACAGTAAGTCGCTGTAGCATCGGCATCTCCCCACCAAGTGATCGTATGGGCTTTGGTCTGAGTATCAAAGAATGGGAGGGATACCCAAATAAATCCATGTCCACCGCTGATGCCATAGCCGAGCTTGCAGTCTTCGACTCTGCCATTGGATATATCGCCATACTTATTTTTGTAGCCACCATTTCCTGGATACTCGAAGATTACCGGGAGCTTTTGCTTATTGTTCCATTCCGGTGGTAGGTACACGACATGATAGAGATCGGTCTCTTTATATTCCGGAAGATAAATGCGTACGCGACGGCCGGCAGCCGCTACCTCATTGGTTACTTCGGGGACATTGAGATCCGAGGGTAACGAGTGAATGTTGTTAGGGTCTTCACCGCAGATAATAGCTGCGGATGCGAGCAAGATCGCAAGCGCGTAAACGATGGAACGAAGCATGAAACTGGCTCCGTAGTTTTTCCCCGGAACAAAAATGAGTTCGCAAATTGTTCGCAACTTGTTCGTAAACAAGTGCAGCGAACATTAAAAATGTTCTTAGTGTCTCAGTTGGAAATGCAGTAAATATGCTTGCTGGAGCGTACGAAAATGGCACCATTGATGATGGCCGGTGTCGAGCTGAAGTCTTCGACCTCATCGGTGACCCGATTCACTGCTAAGGATTCAAATTCAGCACTTGCTTTGAGCACATGCATATCGCCGTTGCGAGTGACGAAGTATATCTTGCCATCGGCTAGGACTGGCGAGGCATAGTCTTGTCCACCTCGACCGCCCCCACCGCCGCGGCGTGCGCCGCCTGGGCTGGCGCTTGGTGCGGCACCAGGGGCTGGGCTAGAACCGGCTTGGGCTGGTAGGCGAGTTTGGTAAATTTCCTCGCCTGTTTTGGCATCGATACAATTAGCGACCCGACCGGCGAAAAAATAAATACGACCGTCATAAAAAATTGGAGTTGAGATGCGGTTGGAATTGCGACCGCGCCAAAGGACATTTGTCTTCGTGATGTCATCTTTACCGCCAACCTTCACGGCAATGGAGCCACCCCCTCGGCCTTCGATACCATAGACGATTCCGTCCTGAGCAATAACGCTGGAGCAATAAGAATCGGTATCCATCGCTTCACAGAACCATCTGAGTTTTCCTGTTTGCGGATCGAGTCCCCAAAGTTCAAATGGTACACCGACCACTAAGTCGGTTCGATTGTCTTCGACGGGCACAAGAACTGGTGTACCCCAGGTACTGTTTAATCCTTCGGCTTCGGCTCTCCATACCTCTTTACCGGTTTCCTTGTCGAGGCCAACGATGGCATGGCTTTCTGCGGAAGCTGTTACGATGAGTAGGTTTTGGTATAGGATCGGACTGCTCGATGAGCCCCAGCGGCGTCCATCGAGGCCATCTCCAACTTTGGTTTGCCAAAGCTGTTTGCCATCGAGAGTGAAGGCGAGAGCACCGCTTTTACCGAAAAAGACGAATACATGTTGGCCATCGGACACTGGGGTATGCGATGCATAGCCATGTTCGGCGAACATTCCGCCGTACTCATCTTCGGGTAGAGCGGCGGGAACACTTTGGTCCCAGAGTATTTTGCCGCTGGACTTATCGAGGCAAATCAGGTGCCGTTTCAGATTTTCTGGCTGACCTACGTCATCACGATTGACCCCATAACCACTCCAGCAGGTGACGAAAAGTTTATCACCGACGACGATCGGCGAAGAGGAGCCGGGGCCAGGGAGAGCCGTCTTCCACTTTAGATTTTCTGTCGCGCTCCATTTTGCGGGCGTGGCCGTCGATTCGGTAGAGACTCCTGTGCCATTGGGGCCTCGAAATCTCATCCAGCCATCTTCCGCGAATCCATGATAGCCACCGAGTGTGCAGACGAGTCCGAATCCAAGAGACGCCAGTAATTTTGTGGGGAGGCAACGCATGGTTCTAAAGCTCCGTAAAAACGGTGGTAAGTGCCGCTATCAATAGTCTCAGTGTCTTGGCCTGGCCGATGATATTTAAAATGTTTCAGGGTCGAGGTTAGCAGGGGAAACCCGCTGGAGGGACAGGAGTACCGCGCAATTGCCTCAAAATACGGTAAATATCTCGGTGTTACCTCATATCTGCACTTTCTGAGGGGGCTTACATTATAATGAGAGGTCTGCTGGCTACCCCTTTTGCCCACCTATACATACCAGTCTATGTTAAAAGAACGTTGTTCCATGAACGTATTCTATAAGTATCGCTCCGCTTGGCTTTTGAACTGTTTGTGTGGCTTTCTGTTCCAAACAGGTTTGCTCTCACCCGTAACTGTCTCAGCCGAAGAACCATTTGACTTTGCCCATCGCATTGTACCGATCATCCGTAAGCATTGCGCCGAGTGTCATACGGGTGAGCAGAAGAAGGGTAGCTTCTCTTTCAACACCAGAGAAACTATGGTTGTGGGCGGGGAATCGGGGGGGGAAATATTGGCAGCGGACTCTAGCCATAGCGAGTTGTGGTTGCGAGTTACATCTTCCGAGAAGGACTATCGCATGCCACCGGATGGTTCTTCCCTTTCAGCTGAAGAGTTGACTTCGATAAAGGAGTGGCTCGTCGCTGGAGCACCTTGGGAAGCTGGCGTCTCGTTTGGGATTCCTGAGTACGCGCCGCCATTGAAGCCGCGGCTCCCTCAATTGCCAGCGGCGCACGAGAATCGCCAGCATCCAATTGATCGTATCATCGATCAACACTTGCTCAAAAATAATCAGCAGCTGCCAGCAGTTGTAGACGATGCGGTATTTATTCGGCGCGTATATCTCGATCTGGTTGGTTTGTTGCCAACGACCGAAGAGGTTGAGCATTACATCGCGAGTCAAGATACCAACAAACGTGAGTTACTTATTCGGGAGTTGTTGTCGCGAGATATCGACTACACAGAAAATTGGCTGACGTTTTGGAATGATCTGTTGCGAAATGATTACTCTGGGACTGGTTTCATAACGGGTGGTCGAGAGCAAATATCGGGTTGGTTGTATCAGGCATTGGTGACGAACAAACCGTACGATGTCATGGTACGCGAATTAATAGCTCCTCCCACAGGTGATAGTGCAGGTTTTGGTAAAGGAATTCGGTGGCGTGGTACGGTGAGCGCTGGGCAAACTATCGAGATACAGTTTGCGCAAAATGTGGGACAAGCATTTTTGGGGATCAATCTAAAATGCGCTTCCTGTCACGATAGTTTTATCGATCGCTGGAAGCTCAAAGATGCGTATGGGCTGGCTGCGGTCTATGCCAATTCACCATTGCAGATGCATCGCTGTGATAAGCCGATTGGTCAGGAAGCTAAGGCAGCATGGTTGTTTCCTGAGTTGGGAGATATCAATCCCGAGTCACCTCAACCTGAGCGTCTTCAGCAACTCGCAAAGCTCTTAACCAGCCCCGAAAATGGACGCTTCTCGCGAACCCTTGCCAATCGAATGTGGCATCGTTTGATGGGATATGGCATTGTTCATCCGACAGATGCGATGGAAACTAAGCCATGGAATGAGGATTTGCTGGATTACTTAGCTTATGAATTCGCGGCACAGCAATATGATCTCAAGGAGTTGCTCTATCTGATAACGACTTCTGAGGCATATCGTTCAGCGGTGGAGCGAGTTCAGGAGAAAGAGAGTAATGACGGATATCAATATGCAGGTCCGAGAGCCAAAAGATTGACAGCAGAGCAATTCGTGGATGCGGTTTGGCAATTGACTGGAGCGGCCCCCAAAACGTTCGATGCTCCAGTTGTCCGTATAAAGCCCGATGATAAATCAGTGCCAGCGATCGGAGATTTGCAGGGAAAATGGATTTGGAGCGAGACGGCTAATCAAACCGGCGGGCCAGCGGCGGGCGAATTGGTTACTTTTCGCAAAAGCTTCCAGTTAACTGAAAAGGTACGGCGAGCGGCGGGTGTGATTACCTGTGATAACGGTTACACGTTATGGCTCAATGGGCAGAAGCTAGCAGAGGATGGTAACTGGGAAAACGTAGAAATATTCGAGCCAGCTTCTCATCTACAAGTTGGTAAAAATGAAATCGTTGTTGTTGGCAGTAATGCCGGCTCCGGTCCCAATCCAGCGGCTCTCTTTTTGGAGTTATTGATTGAAACCGAATCGGGAACTGAGCGATTGGCGACGTCGACCGATTGGGAAGTTACGGCTGGTAATGTGGTCGAAAATGGTAAAGTAAAACAAGCGGATTTGAAGTGGAGTCGTGCCGTCGAAGCAGCTGGACCATGGGGTGGACGGCTTGGTGGTGAGTTAACTCAATCGCTAGCACGCGGGCTGGCTGTCGGTTCTAAAATGGTACGGGCTTCTTTGGTGAAGGCTGACTTCTTGATGCGAAGTTTGGGACGTCCGAATCGCGATCAAATTGTTACTGTTCGGCCAACCGAACTGACTCAATTGGAAGCGATGGATTTGTCAAATGGAGAGACCCTCGCGAATTGGTTGAGGCAGGGAGCCACAAGAATTCATACTGAAGCTCTAGCTGATAATAGTGATAAGCAAAGCGTGAGGGTTATTGAAGACTTATACATGCGGGCATTGTGTCGAGCCCCCTCCCCTGCCGAGCGAGAAGCTATCCAGGAGTTGGTCGGCGAAGAGCTGGAAGCCCAAGAGTTAGAAGATATTTTGTGGGCAATCATCATGTTGCCTGAGTTTCAATACATTCGCTAAATCATAAAACGAAAATAGAGTACAGCGAGGTCTGTGATGTTGAGTCAATTTGAGATCGAACAGGGTGCGCCCAAGGGCGAAGTAAGAAGAGAGTTCCTCAAGAAGTTGGCTACCGCTTCCGCAGCAGCTTGGATGGCGGGTGCACCGCGGCAACTCATGGCTTTGCCTGATGGTAGTCGCATCGTCAATCCACAAGCCAAGGCGGATTCCATTATTGTTCTATGGATGGGTGGCGGTATGGGAGCGCCTGATACCTTCGATCCAAAACACTACGAGCCGTTTGAAGTTGGAAAGTCAGTCGCAAGTGTCTTGAGTACGTTTCCATCTATTCGCACGAACGTTGATAACATCGAGATCAGCGAGGGATTGGAGCATATCGCGCAAGTCATGGATCGGGCCACGCTGGTTCGCTCACATGTGCAACCGGATCTGGGCAGCATTTTACATTCGCGTCATCAATATCATTGGCACACAGGTTATGTTCCACCACAAACCGTAGCCTGTCCTCACATTGGAGCTTGGATCGCGCGCGTTCTCGGGCCTAACAATCCGGTTATTCCTCCTTTCATCAATATTGGACAACGGCTGGAAGGTGTGGGCGAGCAGGAGGAATTAAAAGCCTTCACAACCGCTGGCTTTTTTGGAAGCGAATATGGACCAATGAATCTCCCCTTTCCTGAAGAGGCAGCGATATCGGTCCGGCCACCTAAAGGAATGGATCTAGGACGTTTTCAAAACCGTCATAAGTTTTTCAAGAAGTTGGTCGACAGTCATCCAAGTCGAGATCAGATGAGCGATCATCAGCGCGATTCGATGCTTCGTTCTATTGAAGGAGCTTATCGATTATTGGAATCGAAAGAACGCGATGCTTTCGATATCTCTCTGGAGCCAAAAGAGAGCTACGCGAAATACGACACAGGTCGCTTCGGACGAGGCTGCTTGTTAGCGAAACGCTTAGTTGAGGCTGGGGCGC
Source organism: Pirellula sp. (assembly GCA_032116775.1). Taxonomy (GTDB): domain Bacteria; phylum Planctomycetota; class Planctomycetia; order Pirellulales; family Pirellulaceae; genus JAFLCP01. The sequence continues at coordinate 7,662 of JAUMAI010000759.1, forward strand.
GCTATGTTGAAGTGACTACAGAGTATGTCCCCTTTTTGCATTGGGATACGCATGCCGACGGCCATACAACGTTGAAGAGAATGAAGAGCGAGATTGATCGACCGATTGCGCAGTTGATTCGCGATCTGGAAGCTAGCGGTCTACTGGATCGTACCTTGGTGATTCTGGCTAGCGAATTC
>JAUMAI010000760.1:0-6452 GCA_032116775.1 Pirellula sp.
TCATTCCTATCGCATTGAAATGTACGTGTTGGCCCAAAGCCAGGCGCGATGCCTCTTCCCGACGTATGGAGAGTTTTAACCACATTTTTCGGGTATCGGCTACCGAAAACATAACTTGCGCGGGATTGACAACTTCCCCAACTACGCCACGTTGCTCGATAACCGTACCATCGAAGGGAGCAACGATCGAAATCAAATTCGCTGTCGTCGGTTTCTCCGCCAGCGATTCCAGCAAACTATTAGGAATACCGAGATAACGAATTTTTTCCGAAACTTGGCTCGGTGTTAGTTCAGTATCTTCAATATTGGGAACAGCTAAACCCAAATTTATTAATCTTTGCTGCGCCATGTAGCAGTCGAGATCAGCTTGTTTCAATTCCGATTCCGCTGCCAAGACTCTTTGCTCAGGTAAGGCTCCCTGTCCGACTCGTTTCAAGCGATCGTAAGTTCGTCGCAGATGAATCGCTGCAAAACGCTTTTGCATCCAATCCGATTTGGCCTCACCTACAACCAAGGAGTCAACTATGGCGAGGACTTCTCCCTGCTTGACGGTTTGCCCAGGCCGAACATAGACCTGCCAAACATGGCCCGCTGCTCGAGAAGAAAGCTGTGCAAAACGTTGCCCGTTGTACGTTACTGTGGCTAGAGCAGATACCGTTTCTTGAACTTCAGCTTCCTTAACCTTCCCTAATTCAATTCCAGACTTTCGCAATTCCTCCAGTGTCTTCCATTCGATGACGTCTGCCCGGCGCCCCGGTACATGCGATGCCAGATTCACGCTATCTTCTGACAAACTAGAGGTCTGATGGTGCGACTCCGAGTGGAAATCAGCAACAAAAATCCAATGGGTTGCATGCCCCCAACAGGCAACAGCAGCGAAAGATGCCCATATCGTAAGTGGCTGAAACAAGGTGCCGAACTTGACAGACAATAAATCATCAAATAACCGCATGAAGGATCTCTCCAGCAATTCTCCCACAAGAAAATAGCTTCATTAACGAACGGCACGAAGATTGCGACAGCTGCAATAAACGATAGCCGCCTCCAAGATAAGCAAAGGGGGATGGATAGCCGGAAATTGGCTTTGCCTATTCTTTGAGCCTTCAGGTCGCTTCGAGTATCGTCCGGCGAGTTACCAGCCTTTAGTGGCAATTTAAGCGATGAAATAGCGGGATTTTTTCGATTATGCGGATGAGCTTCGTAGGGACTATGCCGTGAAATCCAGCAATGTGAGAGAGCGACAACCTTACGATTTGTTAAGCAAATCAAAAACACCAGATCGCAGAGCGTTTGAGATCAGCGTGAGTAAATTCGATCTGAAGTTGCTCAGCGACCAAAATATTCGTCCTCACTGACTGTCGATTATTGTCGGAAAATCTTCTCCATCGACTTACCCTTTGCTAACTCATCGATCAATTTATCCAAATAGCGAATCTCTCGCATCAAAGGATCTTGGATATCCTCCACACGCACACCGCAGATGACGCCGCGAATCAAGTGCCGCGACGGATTGAGTTGCGGTGCAGCCGAGAAAAATGTTTCAAAACTCGTCTTTTGGCTCAAATGATCATCAAGCTCAAGACTGTTGTAGCCCGTAAGCCAGCAGATGATTTGATCGAGTTCATTCTTACTGCGACCTTTCTTTTCTACCTTTGCTAAATAGAGAGGATAAACGCTCGCAAAGCTCATGGAGTAGATTCGATGAGCGGTCATATCAATCCTCGATGCAGAATGCGCTAATACTTACCATACAACAACTTGCTAAACAAACACTGCTTCAATGGGCATATCTGCAAAGTCTTCAATTTTAATTGCAGCCAATCCTAACTCCATTAGCACTTGATACGCGTAGCCATATGAATAATGCCCACTACGCTCCAGTACGCCTCTCACGGCATCTTTACCAATGCCCATTGCTGATCGGTAATGGATATTCCCAAGATTATATTCTGGTCCCAGGTTGAGCTGCGCGCACCTCCCACAAACAACCTCGAAGAAATCTCCGTTGGGTCGATAAACAAGAAAGGAGTAACGTGACCATACGCATCATCAGTTGTATTTGAACGATCGATCCAGAGGCCCTGACTATTCCAGTTAAGGCCATTTGAGCTAGTAGCCATCCGAGTACCATCACGAGACTCGTAAACCATGACATAGTGTTGGGCAATTCGGACAACATGGACTCCCCCCGCATCTTCACCAAATACGGGAACTTCTTGGGGCCTCGTCCAATCGATCCCGTTATTTGACTCAGCATACCCAACCGACCGGACTGAAGTTGATGACTTCGGTACATCTTCTGCAGGCGCACCGAGCGGTAAATCCTTGCGACCATCGTACCACATTCGAAAGAGGCCATTTTCATAAAGCACACTTGGCCTACCAACCAAAAGTGAATCCCACTTCCCCGCAGATGTAGGCCTGAGCACCACACCTTTTTGTGACCAATTTACACCGTCATTCGAAATCGCTACTGCAATATCATCTCGAATATCTTTGTCGGCCCTGGTGTAGTACATCCAATACGTACCGTCAACTTTGACGACGGTTGGATCGTTTACATGATTAGCTTTCTTATCCTCAAGTACCACACCTTTCGTTACCCACTTTTTTCCATCAACAGACTCCGCCAACTGAATCCTATCGTGACCATCCTTCCCCTGTCCACCAAACCACATTCGATAAATTCCGTTATCAAACAGAACGTCCGGCGCATAGATATTACCTTTGCCATGAGGTGCAGACTGCCACTTACCCGTTGGCAGAAGAATATGCCTAGAAAGGCCGAGAGTGGAAGAATCTTGCGCCAAACCGATCGCCCCGCACAGAAAGAGGCTCACAGAATAAACGATGAATAATCGCATTCGGATTTCACATTTGCTTTTACTGGGATGATCAACTGCGAGGTCTTGAAGTCGAAAAATACCATCAGCCACACGATTGTGACAATATGACTGACAGACGTTTTGCTGGGAAGTACTTTTACAACAAGCTCATGACACGACGTCCGCACAAGTTAACGTTCTGGAGCAGTTTGAGCCTACACCACCAACACCTCGCCATCGATCCAAGAGAGAGCGTTAGCAGCTCGGCACGAGTGAGAACCCAAACGGTAGCAGACCAAGCCTGGGGCTACGGGTTAGACGCTCGCCTCTGCGCAAACGACGCCAACCGCTGAGGCTACTCGCCACCGAGAGTTTGTGCGCCTATTCCTGTTCCAGCTTGACGAGGAGGAAAGTCCTTCAAACTCTTCAAATGGCTCAAAAACGGACCTGCAAGCTGAGGCGTAACCCAGGTTTTCTCTTTCATCCAACCAAAGTGCCCAGGGGTTTCTGGAGTACGTTCAAAAGGATCACTCTTAATATCGATCAGTAATCCGCTGGGAACCTTCTCTGAGGGCTTTAGCCATTCGTTCTTGATAGCCAAATGCACCTTCCATTGCTGAACACGGAACGCATTAAGTTCTGTCTCGGCGTAAAAGAAAAACTCCTGTCGGCCCGAGGGTCCAGCAGCCGTCAACATTGCCGTTTGGTCATAACCGTCCAAGTGAACCTTAAACTCTTTGTCGCCAACTTTCATGCCGGTCAGAAGCTTTTCCTTCACCCCACTCATCCCAGCAGCTGCCATCAAGGTAGGCAACCAATCCTCCGCGGTCATTAATTCGCCAGTCCACGCACCCGCTGGAATTTTGCCTGGCCAGCGAACGAGAGCGGGAACTCGGAAACCGCCATCCCAAGTAGTGCCTTTCTCCCCTCGAAAGGATGCAGTACCTGCGCTTGGCCAATGAGAAAGATTGACACCATTATCAGAGGTAAAAACGACAATCGTATTGTCTCGAACTTTGCAATCGTCAATCGCATTGAGCAATTTGCCTACGATGGAATCCAAATGCAGTAGAGCATCAGCATAGGCACCATGACCGCTTTTGCCGGCCCATTCTTTGGAAACATGTATCTCTTGGTGCATTCGAGATGGGTTGAACCAGAGGAAGAAGGGGGTCTTTGAATCCGCCTTATTCTTCATCCATTCCAATGATCTTTTAAGTACCTCATCGTCGAAGGTTTTTTGTCTTTCTGCCCCCAACGGGCCTTCATCAGTGATCGTCTGCTTGCCGACAATGCCCCAGCGTGGATCGACTGTAGAGTCGGCATTGTTGGTTGCAAGCGAGTGAATCACATTACGTGGTCGACCTGGGAAGTTCGGCTGTGGTGGAAATTCTGGCTGCTCCGGCATTTCCATCATGTTCAGGTGATAGAGAAAGCCAAAGAACTCATCGAATCCATGAACAGTAGGAAGGAACTCGTTTCGGTCCCCAACATGGCTTTTACCGAATTGAGCAGTTGCGTAACCCTGCGATTTTAGCAATTGAGCCAGCGTGACATCCTCTTGGCGGAGCCCGACGGGTGAGCCGGGCTGGCCGACAGAGGTAAGGCCTGTCCGAATCGGATATTGACCTGTGAGAAAAGCGGCCCGACCTGCTGTACAGCTTGGCTGGGCGTAATAATCAGTGATCATCAAGCCTTCGCTGGCGATGCGGTCGATATTCTTCGTTGTTACCGCCCCTAACCCACGATGGTATGCAGAGACATCGAAGGGCGCCATGTCGTCTGTCATGATGACCACAATGTTAGGACGTTCAAACGCTTTCGCATTTGATACAAAAATTCCGGTGATCATAAACAGAACGGCAGTGACGTAAATCCAGATCCTTGACGCTCGCGAGTGATGGACGGCATCGGGGATAACGACAAACTTCATTTGGTTACTCACATTGAATCCTTGGTGCATCATCGTGGTGTTTCAAGACCAAGACTTTTTCGGGGGAATTTAATATAGGTTGCCAAGTGCGAGGTAAGGATAGGCTTAACCGCTGCTAAACCCCACTCAAAGTATCGATGACCTGTACTTCTCTGCTCTTTGGGATCCATATAAAGGTTGTATACCCATGGCCAATCACCCGTGCTGGTGAGGACCGATTCGTCGAGATTTCTCATCGGCTGTTGGGTCAAGTAGACGCTGGTGTGAATCTTGTACTCTTTCCATCGTAGGGCAACCAAACTATTGCCCCCATACATGTAAACTGCTTGTCGTGCTGACTCGCCATCATCCGCCAGAAAAAAGCTGGACTGATCAATTCCATCAATGTATCGCTTACTGGAGACCTGGTCGCTTATCCCAGCAATAGCCAAAGATGTATTGAATAGGTCCATCAGGTCGAACAAACCGTCGTTGGCCGGGCGTGGAGTAATCATCCCAGGCCAATAAGCAATTCCGGGAACGCGCACTCCACCCTCCCAAGTTGTCCCTTTGCCACCTCGCCATGGCTGGAACCCCGAATCTGGCCAGACATCTTCGTTGGCTCCATTATCCGACGTGAAGAACACAAGCGTGTTTTCAAGTTGCCCAGTTTCTTTCAAGGTGCGCACCAATCTTCCAACGATGTCATCCACTTCCAGAATCGCATCCTTGTAGGGAAATCCTGCAGGACTCTTACCGGCGTAACCAGGCGCAGGGTAGTTATCATTGTGGACACGAGAGAAAGCATGAATGAGGTAAAATGGTTTGCGATCCTTTGCCGATCTTTGAATAAAGTCCACGGAATAATCAGCGAACATCTGGTCGATAGTTCCCATCTCCTCCGGTGTCTTGATCTCTTTTACTCTTTGAGCTGGCGAACCCTTTTTTCCTGTCGTAACTTCAGGAATCGCTAACTTCCGTAGGGCATTTAGTCTATCAGGACGCAGTACCAAATCGGGATAAATCCGGGAATCAATCGCCTGAGTCATCTCAGATGCGACCCCGAGTATTCCGAGATACTCGTCGTAACCAACCTCATGTGGGCGCGTGCCTTCCGCTTCACCTAAGTGCCACTTACCAGATAGAGCTGTACGATATCCTGCAGCTGACAATAAGCCTGCGGCAGTTGCTTCATCCGCCCAAGGATTCACCCTAAACGCTTCGCCAGCTAATAGAGGACGGGTAAGCCCAGTACGGACTGGAAATCGACCCGTCATCAAAGCTGCTCGCGTTGGTGTACAGGTTGATTGCGCATAAGCAGACGTCAATCTGAGACCGCCCTGAGCTAGTTTGTCGATGTTAGGCGTTGGCGCGCCAATAACGACACCACCTCCATTTGCACCAATATCCCCCCACCCCATGTCATCTACCAAAAGGACCAAAATATTTGGCGGTTGCCCCGTCTTACTGCGGAGAGCAGCAAGCTTATCTTTCGAAATTTTGTCTTGCGCAGGATGCGGTATGGCAGGCTCTAAATGCTCTGCAACACGTACTGTTTCATCAAATGGATTCTGTGCTGATAAGTAGGGTGTCAACCCAAACGAGAATAACATCGCCTGAAGTGCACATCTGCAAACAAAACGCATATTGAAACCTCTTTGACAAGTCGCCACACCAAGCAGCATTTCACGCTGATTCACGACAACAGATGGAGG
>JAUMAI010000761.1:0-3899 GCA_032116775.1 Pirellula sp.
GGCTCATCCTGTGCAAGTCCAATGACAGCCGCAATAAGCAAATAGCTCGAACCAATGCCGATTCCGAGTCGGCCAAAAGCCTTGTGTTTGGGACTTACAGATATCAGCAATTGTCTAATGGCCAACACTGCAAGCACCAAAAAGGACACGAGCAGCACTACTGCATATCGATAATTTGAGCCACCACCATTATCCAGGGCCCAGCGCCGCACGTCCCCAAAACGCACTAACAGAGTTAGCAAAACTATTGGGATGAAGAGCGAGCTCACCACATCTACGATTCGCCTTGCCTTATCAGTTTTCATTACAAGGTGAATGAGAATCCACAGAGCTAGCAGTCCACCAAGCGCTGCCGGAAACGCCCATGCAGCGTCGCGCACCGAAAACGGCAACCACTCAAATGCAAACACACGTCGCAAGGGTGAAAAAGCGCCCAGTGAGATAACAATGAGTGCAGCACCCAATATGGCTGCAACACGGATTACATCGTCGCCTTTTATCTCGGGACGATTGCGAACAATGCTTGGAATTTCTCGCATATTTTGAAGCGCAGTTGCAACCGAGTTCGTTGCGTGACTGATCTCTCCAAGAAATTTGCGACTGATATTTTCGACCACTGAGCTGTTTGTCGCATCTTCAACTGGATCAAGTAACTCTCGAATAACATCTTCGCTTGACGTTGCATGTCCACACGAAGGCACCAGAACATCAATTGATGAAATAACCGCATCATCTGTCAATAATCGTGTTGTTGGTTCACCATCACCATCTGCCAAAGTAAGCACTTTGTGCGCAATTGATTGCCAATCATGTGCTGGCAATCCAAATCGGTAGTTCTGTTCCAAGTCAGTTGCAGTCTTTTCAATCATCTGCTCAATGAGATGCTCATAATCAAGCTCATTCTCTGCAGTTCTTTTCAAGCGACTGCTTGTGAGCCCAAGGCTTGATGCAGCACCACCGATTGAATCTTGCATCGAAGTAATTGCAAGATCATCCATTTCATGCTGGATGCCCTGACGAACTACACGAGGCAGGGATGCAATCGCATCGACAAATTGACGTAAGAATCTTTGAATGAACTTGTCAATTCTCATGAATTCAGTAGGACCCTCTGGCCGCTCAGTCGACTTAAACACCAAATCGGCTGGATAAATTTCGTCGGCAAGTCCAACAGCTAGTCGTTCTGGGCGGGGAACAGCAGTAAATCCCGTTGGTGTTGGCAATTGCGTGCTGCTTCCAAGTGCCTCGCTAATTGGTGGTGCAGGAACCGCCAACGCGCGAACTGATGACATTACGAAATGAATACCACTTCCATCTGATTGCCCCGACCCATTCAGTGAATCGAGCGGAACTTCATTTTGCACAGACCAGCAACCCAGCAACGACGCAATCTCAACGGCCACGTGCCCACTCATCGACTCGGGATTTGGTCCACTCAAAGGTCGATAGACGGTGAAATCGTGTGATGGATCGAGAGGCATTACAACAACACGATTCTTAGCGGCTGCTGCGAAAAATCCTTTGTCGGGTAGATCTACTCCATACCCACGAGCCGACACTCGAACGTCACTAATAGGAGCATCGCGGAGCCACTTTTCAAACGCTTTACAGATAACGGGGACCGAAATCACAAGTGATTCGATTGCAATGTCTTCCGAAACTCCAACGTTTAGCCCAACTACGTCAACGGCTGTTACTCCTCCCATCGCTGAAAGCACGCCAAACAACTTGACCTTGTTTGTACCACTAGGACTCAGTTCGTCTACTTCAAAATCACTGACAATTGAAGTGATCGGTGAATCTACTGATAACCAATAAACAACACGAGTAAGCCCAAGTTCTGCAAGCTTGCTGAGGTACTCGCGTGCTTCATCTGCCTGCGTGTCGCGTGCATGGCTTACAAATAGCGTGACCCGCCCGGAAGGACCAGTTTCACCCAACGTTGAATCGAATGTCATCGATAGGTCGTTCCAGGCATCTCAGAACGTTCGTTTTGAAGTGTCCCGATGATTTGCGTGAGCGATCTTTCGATCGCTCCCCACATACTTGGCCAAACCGGTGTTAAGCCAAGCCTTGTCGGGGAGGCATCTACCTCCTGCTTCCAAATCTTGTAGTCCTTTGCATAATCCTCTTTCATCTTTGCAAACAACGCTAAAGCCGCTTCTCTCCGGCCCTTAACGTCCATTGCAGAATCTGCGGTTAGCGGATTAAGCATGAACTCGGCGCGAGAACCTGGAACCTTTCCTTCACTCAGCCACTTAGTACAAATCTCATTCAGTTCTCCCCAATACGTGAGGGATCTGCCCTGATTGGTTCCGAGTTTTCGCAACAACACGTACGGGTAGAGAGGATCAATTGCATCTTCAACTCCAACCTGAACATATGCAAGCGCAAGCGACTCAAGAATGCTCGCCAAACTATCGTTTGTCGAAGGAGACAGAGTCGGGTACGGGAATGCATATTTGTGCAAATTGTCATCCCACGGATCGACAATCTTGATCGGACCGTTTTGCTGTGAACTATCAATCAGACCAAGCAACTTCCCTACATACCAGCCTCGAACCATCGCATAAATGTGAGGTCTCGGAGCAGGAATAAACTCCATAATTGGACGTGTTCGGCGATAGAACCAGAAATTAGAAATTGCTACAGCAGCGCTACTGCCGTTGGCCGCGATTGGCGCCCAAGCCTGACCGATTGGTTCCATCAAACTGCGAATAACCAGAGGGCTATGCGGTGCTGGCAGGAACGAATACAGATCAATATGAGTCAGCTTTGAGTCTTCATTGAAGATCTCTTGCGGGTTTGGAGCAGTTACATCCTTCATTGCGTTCAGAAGGGTGCTTGTAACAACCGATTTCAACTTGTGATCTCCACCAAATGGAATCGAGCTAAATCTACGAATTGGATTGTTTGCTGTTTGATTAAGTTGCTGCACGAGCTGAGGGTCTAGACCAACGAGCGGATCGGAGAGTCCGATTGCCGTTTCAAGAACCTCAATGAAACGAGTCCGACGATCTTCATAATCTTCGTGCGTAAGCCCGAATGCAGGTTCAAACGTATTACCCGGGTCTGTGAAGTCACGCAAGTTCGATCTCAGCAATTGCGGGAATACGCCATCGCCATCGTTGAGCCATTCACGTGATCTTTCCAAAAGATCCCGCACCGAATAACGAACGCTCAGTTTCACATAGTCAGCCGCAAGAGCACCACCGATCACGGCAGAACTTGGTCGCCATGCTCCAGTGATCTGAATGGCGACCAACGGCAATAGCCGTTTAGCGTTCTTATTTGATGTTGCTAAACGTTCGTCAATGAATTTTCCAGAAATGACGTCATGACGCACCTCACGCTTGTTCTGCGCATCTTGTGTTGTGTCGCGACCAAAATTGATAGCGAGATTGTTCGTAAACAATTCCGGGAACTTTTCAACATTGAGCAAAGTACGTTCAGCAGCACCAGGCTTAAGGTCTTCTGGAACTTCCTGTGCTTCGCCAGGCGATGGCCAGCTTGGCCAGCCTGAGATTTCCTTTAGTTGCTTTCTCAAATCCTCAGTCGCATCGCCAATTTTTTTCTCGAGTGGCTTTAGAAAACCAGTGCAAAACTCCTTGATCAGCAATGAGCCACGCTCACATGTTGGGACCATATATGCGAATCGCGCAGCCCCGATGCCATCGGTAATCGCCTTGTCAATAGCTGGGTCGCCCGCTTCGATCTTTCCGCCACCTGCTTCAGTAAGAGCAGATGCAACTCGACCACCCCAATAATCCCGAGAAGACCATTGTGCATATCTTCCAAGCTCGGTCTTTCCAAGCAGTTCAACTGCAACACCTTCCGACTCGTTAGAAAGTTCATGAATGAGCCGAGCAACAAGCTTTGAAGTCACTGCTGTGCCAAAG
>JAUMAI010000762.1:0-2566 GCA_032116775.1 Pirellula sp.
TTCGTGGAGTGTGTGAGATTCCATTTCCTCTCAATTTTCCTGAACAACACCGCTGAGACCAAAAGATACTACATCAGCAACTACCTAAAGAATCCCAATCAGGTACAAATTTGGAAGTTTGTGCAATGAGTCCAGCAACTGAACTGTTACCTGGAGCTACTGCTCTGTCTGTTCTTGGCTACGAGCCTATGCGGCCACTCGCTGATGCCGATGCTGTCTCCAAGTAATATTATTATGTGCAATTGTAACTGGAATTTGGTCTCCATCGATTCCTCAATGTTCGAGGGTACTTCTCCCTTCCCAAAAACAGTTCCGTGCTGATAAGACACCATGGGCGTACCGGCAGCAAAGGAGGTGGGGATGGCAATCAATCCGGTTACCTCCGCGGGTTTGTTGTCCTTCTCCGGTATGGACGTTTGGTAGGTAAGTTTATAAAGCGTAACCCCATTGATGGGTGTATGATATTTCCCCTTCAACTCCGCGAATGGTTTTTTTGACCCCGTCAAGAACTGCTCCATTTCTTCATTCAAGATCTTGGAAAGCTTTGCGGTATTGAACTCAGCGATCTTCTCTGACTTGATGAGTTTACCATTTTGCACCGAAGCAGACTTCTCGGTAGTGGATTGGGGGGTACATCCGATCAGGGTCAGCCCAAATAAAAAAGCCATGCCCAATGACCGAACGAGGAAAAAATGCTTGCTCATGTAGTTGGTTTAAGTGAATAAATATAGGTAGAAAAATAATTTTAGCGCCCCCTCCATACCTTCGGCAGATAAATCCACACAACATGCAGGAACTGATCCAAAAATTACAAGCCGAGGCCGGACTCACAGAGGAGCAAGCCAAGCAAGCGATTCAAACCATGAAGAATTTCGTGATCGAAAAATTCCCCATGCTGGAATCGGCCGCCAATAAGCTATTCGGCGAATAAAAAATCCCGGCCGAAGCCGGGATTCAATGTTACCCATCCGGTATTTCGAAAAACAGGATCAACCGCAACCACCCTGGTTCCCGCAGTTCAGGCATTTGTAGCAAGCCCCACTGCGCATCATAATGTTGCCGCACACATTACAGGCAGGCGCATCGCTCTGCATATTCTTGGCAGCCGCATTCATGGCATCCAGAGCGGATTCAGCTTTGACGGGTTGAGCCGTTTTTACTGCCGCCTTGCTCGCTTGAGGTGTTGTACTGGGTGCTACGCGTACGCTGGACAATTCCAGGTCTTTCGCATATTCCAATCCGTTCGAAGGGATTTCATCCCACTCGTCGCTTCCTGTGTTCATTACCTCGGGTTTGTCAAGTACATGTACCAGGTCGGTACGACCCAGGTACTCATAACCCAGTACGCGGAAGATGAAATCCACGATGGAAGTGGTGGTCTTGATGTTCGGATGCTCTACAAATCCAGAAGGATCGAAACGCGTGAAGGCAAATTTGTCGACGAACTCCTCCAACGGCACGCCGTATTGTAATCCGATCGAGACAGAGATCGCGAAGCAGTTCATCATGCTGCGCATGGTGGCTCCTTCTTTGGCCATGTCCACGAAGATCTCGCCCAAGGTTCCATCGGCATATTCGCCGGTGCGCAGGAAGACGGCCTGTCCGCTGATCTTGGCTTTTTGCGTAAAGCCACGACGCTTGGCCGGCAGGGTGCGACGCTCAACGATGCTCGCGAGCTTCCGCTTCAACTTCGTATCAGGCGAAGCCTGCACACGCTTTTGTACCTCTTCCAGCAATTCTTCTACGGTCAGCTTACCGAGATCAACGATGTTGGAGTCCGAAGCAACAGCCGTTTCCACCGCCGCAGCAGATGCATCCGTGTCGGTCTTTTTCTTTTTGTCAGATTTATTGCTGAGTGGCTGAGAAAGTTTGGAGCCATCGCGGTAGAGCGCATTGGCTTTCAAGCCCAATTTCCAACTCAGGTAATACGCATCGGCAACTTCCTCGACGCTGGCCTCGTGCGGGAGGTTAATTGTTTTGGAGATAGCACCGCTGATGAAGGGTTGTGTGGCGCCCATCATCCGAATGTGACCATGCGCATGGATGTAACGCTGTCCTTTCTGACCGCATTTGTTCGCGCAATCAAATACAGGCAGGTGCTCGTCTTTCAATCCGGGTGCACCTTCCAGCATCATGGTACCGCACACATAATCATTGGCGGCTTCGATCTGCTCATCGGTGAAGCCAAGTGCTTCCAACAAGCTCCATTCGAAATCGTTGTATTGCTCGGGAGCAAAGCCCAATCGTTGCAGGCACTCTTCTCCGAGCGTGTACTTGTTAAATACGAATCCGATCTCAAAGGCAGTGATGGCCGCAGCATCCAAGCGCTTGATCTCATCAGCAATAAATCCTTTCTCGCTGAGCGACTGATGATTGATGAACGGTGCACCGGCAAAACTGGCGGAACCCACTGCGTATTTGATGATGGCATCTTGCAGACCTCTTATAGGAAAAGAAGAAGGAAGCAGAGATCTATTTCTGTACTTCCTCAGTGAATCTTTCATACGTTTTTGGTGTTTTGGACATTTTGGACCAAGTTCACATTCACCATACTCTCTCGTAAATT
>JAUMAI010000762.1:2576-2928 GCA_032116775.1 Pirellula sp.
GATGAATGGCGCACCGGCGAAGCTGGCCGATCCGACTGCATATTTGATGATGGTATCGGTTTCTTTCTCCGAATAACCCAAGTTGCGCAGGGCCGTGGGAACCGATTGGTTGATGATCTTGAAATAGCCGCCTCCTGAAAGTTTTTTGAATTTCACGAGTGCGAAATCGGGCTCCACACCGGTGGTGTCGCAATCCATCACCAATCCGATCGTTCCGGTTGGGGCAATGACGGTCGCCTGTGCGTTGCGGAATCCATATTTTTCACCCATTTCACAAGCAGCATCCCAAGCTTTGCAGGCTGCTTTGAGCAGATAATCGGGGCAGTATTTTACTTTGATGCCTTGTGGTTTG
>JAUMAI010000763.1:0-9288 GCA_032116775.1 Pirellula sp.
AAGCGCTATGCGAGTCTTAGTAACGGGCTACGGAGGCTTTCTGGGAGCTGCTGTTTGTAGGCAACTGCTCGAGGCTGGGCATGAAGTAACAGGATTCGCTAGGCAGCGCTACGTGAAGTTAGAACAGATTGGTGTACGTGTAGTTCAGGGGGACATCCGTGATCGTGATCAGGTGGTTAGTGCCTCGGTTGGCGTTGAGGCCGTCATCCATACTGCTGCGAAGGCTGGGGTGTGGGGGAGTTGGTCCGAGTACCATAGCACTAACACATTGGCGACATCTCATGTGCTTGATGCTTGTCGCCAACACGGGATTCGCTATCTCGTTCATTGCAGCAGTCCAAGTGTGACTTTTGCAGGCCAGCCGCAGTCCAACATAGACGAATCGGTGCCTTATCCTACGAAATGGCTGTGCCATTATCCCCATTCGAAAGCCTTAGCAGAACAGCAGGTATTAGGGGCTAATTCTCCAGAAAATGGCCTGTTGACGGTCGCTTTGAGGCCTCATTTGATTTGGGGACAAGGAGACCCTCATCTAATACCGAGGGTCATCGAACGTTGTATTCAGGGACGACTGATCTGTATTGGTAGTGGAAAGAACCTGATCGATATCGTCCATGTCGAGACGGCAGCGGCCGCTCACGTTGCCGCACTGAAGACCTTGAGTAGCGACTCACCCAAGTGTGCCGGTAAGGCTTACTTTATTACCGATGGACAACCGATTTCTTGCTGGGATTGGATAAGCCAACTATTGAAGGGTGCCGACTTACCCATCCCCACTCGACGAATACCATTGCGTTTGGCCTATCTGCTCGGTGGGATGCTCGAAACTCTTTACAAGGCCACCGGAAAAACTGCGGAACCGCCCATGACGCGATTTGTGGCACTGCAGTTGGGGCTAGATCATTATTTTAATATTGCCGCTGCACGCCGCGATCTCGGTTTCAATCCTTCCTGCAACCGGCAACAAACTTTAGCGGAAATGAAACCTTGGCTGCTACAACTGGCCGACGCTTGCTCGCCAAAGTAGCCCTCGGAGACTAGAATAAGCTGGTGTTACGAAATACCAGAAGACGCAAATCATAAAGCACAATGTGAGATTCTTGGGCATGCTATTGACGTTTGGGATCGCGAGTGGATCAGTATTGTTGGGACAAACCACCACGACGGGCAGTGATCAATTCATTGGATGGTTCATCGTAGCCCTGCTAGTTACGATGTTTGTCGTATTCATCATTAGCTTGCTGCGAGCTAAGCCGACGGAAGCTACGCCGACGAGCGATGAAGATAGCCAACGCTTACCGCAGAAATTGGAAGTGGAAATCGCGGTAGCGCCCAGCCTAAGCCAAACGCCCGAGGAACAAACGGAAGAGGTAACTGAAGCAACTAGCGCGGAATCCAAGAACAACACGTTTGCAGCTAAAAACAAAGGCCTGAAAGGCAAAAAGAAGCAGCAGAAAAAGAAAATCAATTCGACTCGCCAACAGCAGACGGTCAAAGTAGAAGCGGTTGAATCTCCAGTGAGTTCACCGGTGCCTACACTCACTCGAGCTAGCAGTGGTACGAATGATGATTTGTCAGCTAGCGGAAGTGGTGAGATTCGCACTGTGGTGGCAGAAAGCGAGTCGACTGTCGCGGTGGAGCGAACTGCAGCCGTCGTAGAAACGGTCGCTATCGTAAGTACTCACACCATCAACGCGATGGCGAATAAGCCTAGATTGGATGCAAAGCCAAAGGCTAAGCCTGCTAAACCAGTGGATGCGAAAAACAATGCGGTTCAAGGTTTTCACAAGTTTGATAGGCATCGTGAGCCAGTACGTGTGTTTGCCGCGGAAGTGCCAAGCAGCTTCACGCAAAGCAACGTCTCTGCGGCAACCACTGCAGAGAACGTTGGTGGCATAGCAGCAGAGGAAAGTGCTTCTGTACGTCAACGTCAAAGAGGGACCCCGCACCGTGCCAAAACAGTGCAGGAAGGGCCGCGAACTCTTAAGGATTTTCTTTCGAAGAAAAGTAATACTGAAACATAAGGCTGTCGTGACTCAGCACCATTGTCTGCACTGTAGTTTAATGTCAGTTGATTTGTTTCTTAGCACATAAAAAAGCCTTGGTTTCGCAGAGGATACTTATGCCGATTTATGTCTATGAGGAGATTCTTCCTGATGGTTCTGCGGGAGAACAATTTGAAATCATTCAGAGAATGAGTGATGAGCCATTAGACGTTCACCCTGACAACGGAAAGAAGATTCGTCGTATTCCAGCGGTTGCTTCGATCGCAGGCGTTTTCAGCGATATGAAGTCCAACAAGAGCCTCAGTGATAAGAATTTAGAGGCGAAGGGCTTTACGAAATACGTGAAAACGTCTGATGGCACCTATGAGAAGACTGTAGGGCGTGGACCAAGTCAAATCTCGCGTGACAACGTGTAATTCTCTTGTCCTTTCTCAGTACAGTCGAGACTCTATAGGGGTTGGGGAGATAAGCTGACGATGGTAGCCAAAATCGGGGAGCCGGCACCGAGCTTCGAATTGGCTTGCGTCAGCTTGCAAGATCGAAATCCACGGATGCTGAAATCGGAAGATTACCGCGGCCATTGGTTGATCTTATTGTTCTACCCTAGCGATTTTAGTTTCGTGTGCCCCACTGAACTGATTGCTCTGAACGCTCGCATACCCGATATCTCGCTTCGTGACTGTTTAGTCCTAGGAGTCAGCGGTGATAGTGTTGAGTCCCATCTAGAGTGGCTAACAACTCCGGTTAATGAAGGTGGATTGGGAGTTTTGAACTTCCCGCTAGCCTCGGATCCTGGTGGCCAAGTGGCACAGGCATATGGGGTTTGGATGGAAGCGAGGCAAGTTGCCACCCGAGGATTGTTTATTATCGATCCGGAGGGCATTCTTCAGTATGCGGTCATTCACAATCTCAGCGTTGGTCGCAATCCAGAAGAAGTGATGAGGGTGTTAGACGCCTTGCAGATGGGAGGGCTCTGCCCTGCCAGTTGGACTTCGGCCGAAGCAAAATTCGATCCAGAGACCGTACTCAAATCTGGTACCGTTTTGGGGCACTATCGCATTCGTAGAAAGTTGGGTAGCGGCACTTTTGGAGCCGTATTTGCTGCCTGGGATATTCACTTAGAACGCATGGTTGCCATCAAGGTCTTGAAACGAAGCATCTTTGATTCCAGAGAGACGGTACTCCGCGAGGCGCGGGCTGCGGCGCATTTGAATGATCCCCATGTGTGTACGATTTATGCTGTGGAGCAAGAAGAAGGATTGCCTCTAATCGCCATGGAGTATGTTGAGGGCAAACCATTGTCCCAATTGATCCATGAAGGATTAAAACGTGAACAGGCTTGGTTGATCGTGACGCAGGTTGCCACAGGCATGGCTGCTGCCCATCAGGCAGGTGTCATTCACGGAGATCTCAAGCCCGCCAATATCATGATTACAAGAGATGGTATGGCAAAGATTCTTGACTTTGGATTAGCTCGACTACAAAAACTGCAATCCCAAGATGTCGTCGTCCGAGAGCCCGCTGTTGAAGGGACATTAGGCGTCAAGTTTGAGGCAGATTTTGAAGCGACCGTCGATTTTCGCCAAGCCTCCGTCGAATATTCGACCAGCCTGCGAGGAACCTTAGCCTATATGTCTCCCGAACAAGCGGGCGGATATGCGGGAGGCGCAGCCAGCGATACATACTCGTTTGGTATCGTGTGGTTAGAAATGTTAAAGGGGCGCCGGGCGGATGTGGACTATAAACCACTAGAATGGCTGATCAAATTAAGAAACGAAAATATGGCAAATGAATTACTCGGTGATTTGTCTGCCATTGAAGCGGAGATGATTGCACCATTGTTGTCACGAAATCCCGAGTCTCGTCCAAGCATGATGGATGTGGCGGATAAACTTAGGGAATATATGCGTGAAACGAATAGCGGCACGATGTTGCTATAAGTCGAAAAATGATAAGGGCTATCTGGTCGCCTGGGATATAGCCACAATTCAGTTTTTTGCTAAGAGAAAGAGTGTTTTAGATGACCAAACCCACGAATCTAGAGCAACGTGTTGTCGAATTGGAATTGATATACACTCACCTGCAACATACGGTCCAAGAGTTGGATAAGGTGGTCTTCGAGCAATCAAAAAGAATTGATCTCTTGCAACGCGAGTTGAAATTGCTTGTGAATGAATTTCGACAAATGCGCGATGCTTCGCGTGATATCCGACGTCCTGAGGATGAGATACCGCCTCACTATTGATCGAAGAGTATTTGTTTAAATGGGATGGTCGAAGTTGTCCTACCAGCAAGATATTGCTACGGCAATTGCATAGTTGACCGCAGCGATATTACCGACTGGTGCTTAGGCGCTCCAGCGTGGGCATGATAGATTCGGCGAGTATGTCGTATCCCTTGCGACTCAAATGCAAGCTGTCCGGGGCGATATCCTTGGACAAAGTTCCATCCGGCATCAGTAAGCGATCATTGACATTCAAAAAGTGGACCTTAGATCCATCCGCAAGTCGAGGAAGCAGTTGATTGACCGCTTCGCATTTCTGGCGCAATGGATCAGTCGGGTCGACTCCGCGAGGAAGGATTCCGAGCAAGAGAATTTGTGAATTGGGAGATTGGGTTCTCAAGTGGTCGACAATCGATTGTATTCCGGCCGCGATTTGCTCAGGACTAAAATCTCCATGTCTTACATTGTTAGTTCCAATCAGTAATACGACCACTTTAGGTGACGCGGCGCAGATTTCACCATTTTGCAAACGCCATAAAACATGTTGTGTTGAGTCACCTCCAAAGCCACAGTTAGCAGCCTTGCGAGGAAGAAAGTGTTTCTGCCAAGCTTCCTCTCCTGTGTTTTCCCAGCCTTGGGTTATCGAGTCTCCTAAAAAGGCTATTTCAAACTCTGCTTTTTCTGTCTCTACAATCTTCTCGGCGTGACGACTTGGCCACCATCCGAATTTGCCCGTTGTCTCCAGTCGTCCTTCGGCTTTAGTTGGAAGGCTCGCTCCTTCTAGAACCCAATCCAAAGGGAAGCGAGCAAATACTAAGCCGGCTGCATCGGTGCTTTCATAGAGTATGCCGATACTTCCATCCGCAAGGACTGTAAGTGAGGAGTACATGGCGCCTCCATGCTCAAGCAAGCGTCCAGCGCTCCAAGTTTGTCCCTGATCATTACTGGAGCGAATGGTCAAGGCAACGCGACGGTCTGGGCTATTGGGATTTGAAAAGATTAGTTCGCCATGAGGATGGCTAATCAAACTCGCCATGCAAGTAGGATCTGTGACAGCGAACCAAGGTTCGCTCCATTTTCCCTTGCGTAGATCACCTTCCCAGGTCCAGCGTGACCAAGCGCGAATGCCAGCCCGTGATTCGTTTCTCATGGAAAGCAAAAGTGAACCATCTTCGAGTTCTACGATCGAGCTTTCGCTAGTTGGTACACCGCGCGGAATAGCAGCCGGAGAAATATGCCAAGTTATTCCACCGTCGGTGCTCGCGATGAAGCAAGAGTGTGATGATACTTGTGGAGCATCTTTGGTTTGGTTCTCCGTTCTTATTTTGAATTGTGCAGGAAAAGCCAAGGTTCCATTTCGCAATTGGATTCCATTGCCTGGTCCATTGAAGCAGAGTAGCCAATCTGGGTTTTTGACTTGGGATGTAATGCTGATTGGTTTTGACCATGTACGGCCATCGTCAGTACTTTTCACAAGGACAAGTTGCCCTGTTTCCTCGGGAGAAAGTCCGGGGCCACTCTCATTCCATGCTCTGGCTCCTTTAGACCATAAAGCAGCTACAAATATTGTGCCGTTTTTGCGATCAACCAGTATGGCGGGATCTCCAACTCCGTTTCCACGAGAACCTGGAACCGCTGAATCGAAGTCGATGATGCGTTGCATGGGACTCCACGATTCACCGTTATCGGTGGATCTCATCATGGCAACATCGATGTCACCGGGAAGATCAGCACCGTTTTTATTGCGTGCATCGAATACTGCAATTAAGGTTCCTTGTGTTGTCGTGGCCAAGCCTGGAATCCGGTAAGTATGGACGCCGTCATCTCCTGATTTGCGTACTACGGTGCGACGAATGCGAGGGTCTTCGTAGTGCACATGAGGTTGCGGTTGTTGAGCGGGTGGTAGTACTTGAGGATTGCCCCATTTCTTGATGAGATAGCTGTGAGCTTGGGCCTGTTCTGCTTGGCTGAGAAGCCGAGGATAGATCAGGATTTCTGCAATATCACAACTGAGGGTATCTCCGGTCGAAACATTCGCACCGACGATTAAACCACCGGTTGGTTTGGAAGAAGAGTCAAATTCAAATTGATGAACTTGCCAAACTGAATTCGGATCTGCGGTTGAGGCTTTAGCTGACGTTTGCCAGTTTCCCTGATCCCAACGAACTGGCGTACTGCCGCTACGGGTGCTGCCGTCGAAAAGCGTCCCTTGATTATTGGAGGGAACATGGGCGAAGAGAATAATCGTCCGTTCTTGGGAAAGGGTTCCCCACGATTGCACTGTTTGCCAGATGGATGCTGACTTGTGTAGCCGTGCGATCGTTCGAATTCCAGTTGCGGATTGAACACGAACTGCTGCTGGTTGACCCACAACTCGCGTTAACGAACGCTTGTTACCGTCTGCTCCTGAGTTTTCCCAGGCAGTAATCGTGGCTCCATCGAATCGGATTCCTTCATCTTGATACCACGCATAAGGCGAACTCGGTGGGCCATCGAAGGCGGTTGCGTTGAGTACGTAACAAGATACCTGCAGACATCCAATGATGAGGCTGGCCAAAGCTTGTCGATACCAGAAGAGATGTTTCGATTTATTCATGTGTGACTGCGCTAGCAGAATGTTCGCGACGAGGACTCGTAGAAACAGCGTAACGCAACTGTAGTGAGATGGAAGCATGGGCCAGTATTTTGGAGGGATGATTTTCCAGGATTGGCACACCAACTGCCTGTCAACTGGCGAGATAAAAAGTCAAATCGTTCAGCGTATTGTCATTAAACGTGGTCTTTACGTTGACGAGCATGTGAGCCAATCGTTTAACCCGTGGCCGCCAGGCTAGGTCTGCTACCGTTTGGGTTGTCGCTCGTCTCGAGTATCTATCAATCTCTGGCTAGGCGATGATGAGCTGATTGGTAGTGTCGGCTCCGGCTGCTGCAGACCTAGCCTTTGGCAACGGGTTAAACGAGGCAACGGCTAGGTCTGCTACCGTTTGGGTTGTCACTCGTCTCGAGTATCTATCAATCTCTGGCTAGGCGATGATGAGTTGATTGGCAGTTTGGACTCCGGCTGCTGCAGACCTAGCCTTTGGCAACGGGTTAAACGAGGCAACGGCTAGGTCTGCTACCGTTTGGGTTGTCACTGGTCTCGAGCATCTATCAATCTCTGTCTAGGCGATGATGAGTTGATTGGCAGTGTGGACTCCGGCTGCTGCAGACCTAGCCTTTGCGGCCTGTTGATTTAATGAGTTTCACTGCAAGCGAATTCGCGCTATGATGGGCAACACTTAGGAGGGATACATGGCGGAATTTGCGGAACCACCAATGTCGCGGGACCAACTGGTTCTGTTTCCAGATAAGCTCGACAACTCGATCGGACCCGATGCCCCGGTTCGTTTGCTGGATGCGATTCTCGACCGACTTGATTGGAAAGAATGGGAATCTGGCTACAACCTTGTACGCGGACAGCCTCCAATTCACCCCAGAGTAATCGCGGGGGTAATCCTCTATGGACTTCTAAAAGGTATCCGTTCGACTCGGTTACTCGAAGAGGCGGTTCAATATCGAATCGATTTTCGCTGGCTCGTTCAGGGTCGCTCCATCGATCATACGACCATCAGTAAGTTTCGGACAAAACATGCCGAACAAATCAGGGATCTGTATGTCAAGATTGCTCTGATTGCCCAAGAGACCGGCGACCTTACGCTAAACACATTGGGTTTTGATGGAACCAGGATTCGTGCCAACAATCGTCGCTCAGCCACACGAAGCCCAGAAGCGTTGCGAAAAGCGAAGAAAGAGTTAGCTGAAAGATACGACGAACTAAACGCTTCAATTTCAAAACTGGATGAAGAAGACGCCAAACGTTTAGGAGATTCGAACCTCGCTGAGTGGAGGAAAGAGTTAGAGAATATTGAGCAGCGTACCAAGAAGATTGATAAGGTATTGGCCGAGTTAGATCGCTTAGAAAATGAGAAACTAAAGGTACCTAACAAAATTCCCACCACGGACCCAAACTGTCGAGTCATGCCGAATAAAGAGGGTGGTTTCGCAGCAAACTATACTCCCACGGCAACGGTGGATATCGATTCAGGACTTATTGTTCATGCCGAGGTAATCACTTCGACCGAAGAGGATAAATACCTGATTTCGTCTGTGAATGAGGTGGTGGAGTCCTTTGGGCTTGAAAAGCCTCCCGCGCAAGTATTGGCAGACGGAATGATGAGCACAGGCGAGAATCTTGCTGCTTGTGAAAGCTTGGGAATTAACTTGTATTCTCCTATCAAGCTTGATGTCGACAACAATCCAGCCATTCGCAATGATCTCAGCCAACCCGTCGCAGACCAAGACATTGATCGTTTACCGATCATGACTACCAATTACAAAGATGGGAGAGCGACAAAGTACTTCAGCAAGATCGCGTTTGTCTACAACGAAGAGAAAGACAGTTATTGGTGCCCTGCCGGTAAAGAGCTACCGTACAAGAACCAGACAAGTCAAACTGATGGCGGCCGTCTTCGCGTTCGTAGAAGGTACCACGCTAATCCACAAGAATGTGCAGCGTGTCCATTACGTTCTCGATGTATCAAAGGCCCAGCCAAGAATCGTACGATTAATCACGAACAGAACGAAATTCTTCGCATAGCGCAAGCGAAAAAAATGTCTAGCGAAGAGGCGAAGAAGATTTACGAGAAACGACGTCATGCCGGCGAGCGTCCATTCGCCATGATCAAAAATCACTTTGGCGCACGGCAGTTCTTAACGCGCGGCCTAGCTAAAGTGAAAACGGAATGGCACTGGTTGGTGACGGCATTCAACATTCACCAACTCATGGGGCTCATTCGAAGGAAGACTGGTCCCCCACACGTTGGTGATCGAGCATCGTGCATTTCCCCGACAACCGTTCCTCTAACCCCAAACCTCCAGTCCCTCTAAGGGCCCAGCATGCGCTGGGGTAAGGGGAGATGCACTCCTGAACCGTCAGCAACATCAAAAATCAACAGGCCGGTTGGCAACGGGTTAAACGAGCTCGAAGGCTAGGTCTGCTACCGTTTGGGTTATCACTCA
>JAUMAI010000764.1:0-3283 GCA_032116775.1 Pirellula sp.
GCTTCTGTGGAGATCAGATTTCACAACGAGCTATTCCATAGATTCGAGGTTCCGGTAAAGCATGGGGTTCTGGTAAAGCATGAGGATCCGGTAAAGCATATGGAACAAAAGGAGTCCAGAATTCTAAGTGAACGAAATAGATTTCGAAATAATCTATTGCAAGTTGGCCAAAGTTTTGCAAGTCAATTTGCGTTACAGGCAAAGCTGGGCACGGATGCATACAGGCGAGAATTAGATCCAAAATGGAAGCAAATTGCGGAAAACACCATCGAAAAATTTGTGAACCGAGCATGGCCCCGGACGTCATTATCAAATGTTTTGGAGTTGCCGATAGGTTACAGTTCAGATGAAGATGGCACACCAGATCGCGCTTCGTTGGCCGTTATGTGTGCGGCAGTGATACAGAACCTCGACGAAGATGATGTTGAACGGCAAACGATCAGCCACATTGTGGTTGACGAAGCTCAGGAGCTTTCTGAAGCAGAAATTTGTTTCCTAAGGGCCATTACGGAGAGCAGCCTCACGCTCGTTGGAGACTCTGCGCAGGTTCTGGATCAGAAATCGGCAACTGTTGATAAGGCCCCATGGATTCAAGGCGGTAGTGACGTTGAAATCAAGGAATTCAATCGTAGTTATCGCACCACTGCGAAAGTTACTGAATTCTGCAATGAGGTACTTGCGTTACGTGGCGTTCTAAGGCTCGCGCAACCCTATACGCCGCGTCCCGGGAAAGACGTAGTTGTCAAAGCCCTTCAATCTGAAGGCGATCAGGAACTAGCAATCATCGATTGGTTAAGCCAAGTTGACGACGGTTCTTCCTTGATCGTCATCCCAGAAATTGGTAGCGCTATGATTCGAAGCCGAATCTTACGGTTGCTGCAAGACCTGGACACCGAGTCAAAAACCGGATGTCGTGTGATGACAGCCGCGGAGGCGCGCGGCCTAGAATTTGATCATGTGTTTGTCCCATTTGCTTCTTCGGCAAATTATCCGAATTCTCAAAATTATGGGGCGGCATTCTACATTGCGTGTACGCGCGCCACTGCTACCCTTACCTGTGCATATTTCAACCAGGCAAGTCCATGGCTACCGCTTCAGCGTGAAGCATGGGGGAAGTACTCGATCTAGTCATGTCATCTAGAAGCAGTCTGAGCCCTACCAACGCGAAACTTCTGGCGTGGTTTGAGTCGCGGCCAATGCAGCAGGTTACTGCGGAAATGTTGCGGGAAAGCTCGCTTGAAATTTGGGCTACTCCCATGAAGGATGCACCGCGAAGCGCTCGTAAGCTGTGGGAGTTAGGATTACTGGAACGGCAAAATGGGACCAAAGATCCATATTGGTTTGATCCCGGAAT
Source organism: Pirellula sp. (assembly GCA_032116775.1). Classification (GTDB taxonomy): domain Bacteria; phylum Planctomycetota; class Planctomycetia; order Pirellulales; family Pirellulaceae; genus JAFLCP01. The sequence continues at coordinate 1,355 of JAUMAI010000764.1, forward strand.
CGACCACCAAGCTAAAGGTATTGAACGCCAGCGCATTCTTTGCGAGCAGGCGCTCGCGAGTATTGCAACCAGACTCGACAGGATTTCTGATTTTGCAGCGGCCCCAGAGGGATTCAAGCCCGACCAGATTCAGCTGTGGGAGTTTGTCGAAACTACCCGTGCAGCCCTTAAGAAGGTAAAGCTCTCCGATACATTCCGGAAAAGATCAAAAACCTAGCCAAGCTGTTCGTAGCCATATCCTTGGTTATGGACTCGGATACGGCTGCTCGGGTAGAGCCTACTTTTTCTTCGGCTCTTGATCAATGCCATGCTGCTGATACAGCCGTAGAACCTCGTTGCAAAATGCCAGGAGGCGGAGGCGCTCTGGATCAGGTGACTTATCTGCGCTAAGGCGCCGCTGCCATTCGCAGAAAAGCCTAAACCCAAAGTCCCGCTGGTTCAGGACCTTCTTTCGGTAGTTATGCGATGCACAAAGAGTTTGACCGTTGGAAAGCGAACCCTCTCCCCCTTTTTCACGAGGGATAATGTGGTCAACATGGATCTGGCGACCCTCAGCCTCGCCAAATCCACATACGACGCACCGGTGCCCGTCTCGTTTTAGAATGGCAAGCCTGGTCGCCTCACTAAAGTTCCGCAGGTCTACGCGACCGGAAGCGTGATCTGGATCGTATCGATAGACACCGTTCGCTTCTTTGATAAGTTTCCCTCGTTCCGCCAGCGTGCGAATAGCACGGTCCGAGTCTTCGAGGCGCAGGCCATATTGCGCTTTGTAGCCTTCTTCGAGAGCCTTCTTTGAAACTTTGTGGCGAATTCTCTTGTTTGGTCGCGCGGTAAACCAGGCTAGAACAAACTCTAGCTGTGATTCACTTGGCCTTGGCACGCTCAGCTCTCTTTGTTTGGCGGAGGCCCTTTACTAGCGTTGTGAGCATCTCAGTGGCTATAGCCGTAACCACGGGGACAGCTACAGAATTGCCCATTTGCCGATACATCTGCGTTCTCGATACTGGGATATGAAAGGTTCGCGGGAAGCCCATGATTGCTTTGCACTCGTTCTCGGTTAGCAACCGCAAACCCGTTGGGCCATCCTTGACAAACGTCCCGGTGAGTCGCTGGATCTTGTGATACGACGCGACCAAGGTCTTCACTTTGGTTTTTGAACGACGGTCGATGATCTCGGGACGACCGTCATCCAGTTTGAACAGATACCCTTCCTGGAGGTGTTTGGAAATTGAGCGATCAGTTACACCAGCCTCAATGAACGGGCCGATCACCGCATTCTTCCGTGATTTTTTTGGCCAGAAGAAGATCGCATCTTGTCGCATGCGGCGCTTGTCATACCCAACAATGTAGACACGTTTTCTATGCTGCGGTACGCCATAGTCGGCGGCATCAAGTACCTGGTGGTGCACGGAATATCCCAGCTCGTTCAGGCTATTTGTAATCACCGAGAAGGTATTGCCCCCGTCATGGTTGAGCAGTCCAACAACGTTCTCTAGGAGAAAAGCGGCCGGCCGCTTTGCCTCTAGGATTCGCACCACATCGTAGAAGAGTGTCCCTTGTGTTTGGTGCTTGAAGCCCTGCCTCTGTCCGATAGAGCTAAATGGCTGGCATGGGAACCCAGCAAGCAAAATGTCAAAGTCAGGAATGTCGGAGGCTGGAATTTGTGTGATGTCCCCATGGGGCACTTCTCCAAAGTTGGCCGCATATGTCTTTTGGGCATCCTTATCCCACTCGGAGGAGAATACGCATTCACCACCCACGGCCTCAAAGGCCAAGCGGGTACCACCAATGCCGGCAAACAGGTCGATGAAGCGAAACGGCATGGTTTTCTTCGGCCGACGCACCCTGGGCCAAGGAATTTTGGTCTGAATTGGGCGGCGAGGTGATTTCTTCATGCCCTAAGTTTAGAGGCTAGATCATGGTACGTAT
>JAUMAI010000765.1:0-3018 GCA_032116775.1 Pirellula sp.
TCGGTAAAGTTTTCGGCAGTGCCGCGAATGTCGCGAAAGTGAACGTAGCCTATGTGCTTGCCAAGTAAGTTGATCGTAGCAGGGATATCGACGCCCATAGTTGCAAAAGATCCCTGGCAAAAACAAACCTTGTGATGTCCGCTGGGGAATCTTCGCATCAGTTCCTGAAAAGCGGCAACTGAATGCATGATGCGAGGTTTGCCGAGCAAGGAAGGGAGTGGCGGATCATCTGGGTGCATGGCGAGGGTGATACCGTCGCGTTCAGCAACGGGTAGCAAAGTCGTAAGCATCGAATCCAAATGGTTCCAGAGGTCTGCGGGGGATTGTTGACGAATGATCTCATCAAGCGCGGGATTGGATGGTTGGTGACCTAATAAGACAGCCTTTTCCACTTCTCGCAGGTCAAAGGCTGTTACCTTAGCTCCTCCTCTTTCTGGCGCATCAAGCCGAGTACGAGCCCAATCTGTGCCAGCCATAAAATTGTAGCATAGCAGGGGGATACCCACTTCGGACATTTGTCCAATCAGTCTTCGCATCGCCTCTAGTTCGCTACCATCATCAATCCCAATTTTCAGATTCTCAATGGGTAGATAACCCTCGATGCAGCAAATGCGCATTCCAAACCGTTCGGCTCTAGCGATCGCGGTTTTAATAGTATCTATGTCTGTGCCGTAATATCGATAGACAAGATCGGTAACTCCACATTGCGCAGCTAATTGTAGATTCTCGTCAGATACAGGCGTCAGGACGGTCGCGAGTCTCATGATTCACCAATTCAGGTGTGATAAAGTGGTTTGGTAGCGTTCATACCTAACGCAGCAAATCCAGCGACAAAAAAGGCGCCAGCGCAGGTCAAGAATACTAATGTTTGTCCCGAGAGCGACTCGGTGCTCATGGCCAGGATAAAAGGGACTAGTTTGGAACTAAAGGCTGCCCCGAAGTTTCCCCACATATTAGCCCAGCCGAAGATTGCGCCTGTATTTTTACCACCAACATCCTGCATAAATGCCCAAATCGATGGATTGCCAACGTCTGTCATCATGGACACAACAGCGCAACACGCTACCACTCCCCAAGCGGATTCAATTTTGAGGCAGAGCAAGTATGCACAACCTGCAATCCATGTTGAGGTGGTGATCGGCAATACTCTGCCGATTCGCAAGCCAAATCGTCGCACACTCCAATCTGCAGAGAAACCGCCCACAAGTTGCCCTACCATTCCCATGGCTAAAACAATGGACACCATTAGGGCGCCTTCCGAATCAGACACTTTCTGAACCTCTTTCAGGTAGGTTGGGAGCCACGTGATCAAATAGGCCCACCCGATATTGATACAAAATTGCTCAATTGAATTAAGCCACAAACTACGATTACCGCAGAAGCGGCTTAGCATCCCTAGAATATCGCTAAACAGCGGTTTACTTTCTTGGCCAATCTGCCCGATCCACTGTCGCTCTGATTCGTTGCAGTCTTTGTGCTCCGCGGGATGGTCTCTAACGATGAAGAAATAAGCCACAGCCACTGCGATTCCGAAAACTGCATAAATCCACAACGTAACTCGCCAGCCACCAACATTAAGAATGAACCAAGTGGTCAAGAATGGAGCGACGGTAGCACCACAACGTCCCCCTAGGGAAATAAATGCCGAAGCATTTCCTCTTTCCGATAACGGAAACCAGCGTCTCACGATTGCACTGCTCGTTGGATAGGCGCCCGCTTGTGTGAAGCCGAAACCGAGTCTGGCGAACATGAGCGAGTACAAACCGGTGACAGTTCCTGTGATACCAGTCAGCAGAGACCATAAAAAAATATAGGTGGTCAAAACACGTCTAGCGCCGAGGCGATCGCTGAACCAGCCGGCAGGGACTTGGAACAAAGCATAGGTAAAAAAGAACGCTCCTAAGACTGTACCGATCTGCTGGCGAGAAATGCGGATTGTCCCCACTCCTCCTGCTTGCTCAATTTGCGTTAAAGTTGATTGAGCATCCGAGAGCGAAAGATCATCTTGCCAGGTTCTCGGTAACTTGAAATCCTTCGTGTTTACTGCCGAATGCTTGGCACCATCCAACGCCGACTGTTGGTTGAGAAATGCGTCGCGATCCTTGAAGTCGGTGAGTTCAACGGAAAAGCGAGTTGATGGGTTGGAAGTTATTTGAGAGTCTTGTAGGAAAGAATTGGATTTGACTATCTCGCCAACAGAGACGCGAGTGATGTAAAGGCTAAAGGCCATCAAAATACTGACCAAGACAATCCTGTAACGGATATTCGTTCGCTGCGACAGTTCCTGGTTTGGCATGGGCTTTAATCGCCTCTGGCACGAATAGAATTCATAATGTGTTTGTGTGCGAAATAAACCTGAAGTGTCCCAATAGGCACAGAATGAGTTTTATTCAGATCTGTAGGTTATAGAACGACTTGGCTGTTTCACCAAAAACAGCGGCCTGTTCGCTTTCGGTCAATCCACTTAGCAATTCTCGAGTTGCTGCAATAATATCCGCATAGGATCCTGCTAATTCGCAGACGGGCCAATCGGAACCGAACATGCAGCGTTGCGGACCAAAGTATTCCAAGGCAAGATCGACATAAGGTCTTAAATCGGCTGGCGTCCAATTATCCCAATCAGCTTCAGTCACCATGCCAGAAATTTTGCAGTAAACATTTGGAAAAGTTGAAGCAAGTCGGAAGTTGACTCGCCAATTATCCAGACGCTGAGCTTTGATTTCAGGTTTAGACAAATGATCGATGACCAGTTTCAAGTCTGGACAATATTTGACGATACGAGTCACATGTTTTAGGTGCTTGACATAGAACAATAAATCAAAAGGGACTTGGTGTTTCTCAAGTAATTTAAGTCCGTTGAGCACTTCTTCACGAATAATAAAGTTATCGTCTGCTTCGTCTTGTGTTATGTGCCGAACACCTACAAACTTTGGGTGTTGCTTGAAGTGTCGGATCTGATCCTCGCAGTCAGGACCAATTAGATTGACCCAGCCTACAACACCCGCGATGAATGGATTG
>JAUMAI010000766.1:0-6046 GCA_032116775.1 Pirellula sp.
TCGTGGCGAACGATATGAATGTAGATCCGCTGCGTTTCGAGCACTGCAATGCTCGATCGACAGCCGCTGGGCTATTGATCTATTGATATCGAGTTGTCGAGATCAACTTGAATATGAAACTGCCTTAGCGTGTGTATTTGATCATCTGAAGAGTCAAACATCTAATGGCGATGGCATCCTCGCCTATCAACAGGTGGCTCAAGGACATATTACAACAGAAACGCTGTACCGTAATCTTCGAGAATTGCTCGATGACCGCCCTGATCTCTGGCGAGCTTGGTCGGCAGTGATTCACCAGAAAATGCACATGGGAGACACAGCGGAGGCGATTGACTTAGCTGTTCACTGTGCGGAGCAATACCCATTGCTAGTCGATGCCTGGTTGGATCTCGCCAAGGCCTATCATCTTGCGGGCCGGGAAGATCAGGAACTGACAACACTTGAAGAAGCTTTTCGAATGTCGCCGGCAAGCGCCCAACTCGCACGAAAAATCTCCGATCTTCATATCACACGGCAAGAGTTGGTTCCCGCCGAAACAGTGCTTCGCAATTCGTTAATTCGCAATCCGCGTGACTCAATCACGCTCGGATATTTGGCCGATGTGCTCTGGGCTCAGCACCGCCAAGATGATGCCTTACAGACCATTCAGAAAGCGGCCTCCCTTAGTCCTGGCTACGATTGGGCATGGCACATGCTCCAAAGCTGGGGAGATGAAATGCTCCAAAGCGATTTGGTGCTGAAGACAGCGCAGCAAATCTTGACACAACGCCCAGGCTCTTTTTGGGGCTATGTCCGCCAGGGTCAACACTACCTTGACCATGCATTATTTGAAGATGCTATTCGAATGGCGAAGAGCGGCCTGGTCCTTCATCCTCTAAACATCCGCTTGAACCAGTTACATGCGTTAGCGCTTGAAGGTACTGGCAGATATGCAGAAGCCCTTCTTGCCTGCCGACCGCCAAGCTTTGGCAACGAACTGCCAGCAGAGCTAATGCTCTTGGAAAGCGAATTGCTTTATCGGCGTCATAAAGCCGGAGAAGCAATCAACCGACTCAGAGATTCTCTGCATGTTAATCCTAGCTCGAGCGAAGGTTGGCGATTACTGGCAGAATGGACAGAGACTCATGGCCACCACCCATTGCACTTGGAAGCATTTCAACGTTTAGCAGGTATTACCCCCAACGATACTATCTGCCGAGGCTTATTGGCCGCTGCGTTTCTAAAAGGTTCTCCTTCCGCCGCTAATTTCCAGCAGGCGAAAGAGCATTTACAGCTCGCGCTTAAACTCGACCCCTCCTACGACTATGCCACCTTTGAACTCTTTTTCATCTATCTGTCGGAAGGCGACTACGCGAACGCATTGGCGCTCACTCAACAACCCTCAACCAAGCTATCAGCAGCCAACCTTGAATCTATGCGTCTGCTTATATTCCTGACAAGCCAAATCATCGATCGAAAAGATGCACTGATGCATTGGTCACAACAGAACGAAGTTGAGCATACGCGAGAGTGTATTCAGCGTGGCCTAGCGTTGGTACCAACATCCGGCCTCAAGGAAGTGCTCGTTGATCTGTGGAATGCCAACCCTAATCGGCCAGGCTTAGGAATGCTCTGGGTCGAATTAAATAGTGGCAGAATCCCAGCAATCGATATTGTGCGGCTATTAATATCACAGGCCATGGGTAGTGCCTGGCACCTTGCCTTTCAGTGTCTGCTGGATCTGCCAAATGAACTCAAGTTCCCACAAAAATGTGTCAAGAAACTTTGTTCAGCGCGTCAACAGGAGATTAAACAAAATCCGAGTAGTTGGCATGCGGTAGCAGAATATTATCTTGCCCAACAATCATATCCAGAATTATTCAGTTGGTGCCGCAACTGGAAAACAATTCCACTGGAACAATCGTCCCAACTCACCCCCGCGATCCTCGGTTATTGGTTTTGCCGAATGCCGCAGCGGGCTCGCGAAATCACGCAACACGCGATCACACTACCGAATGCAAACAACCAAGCTGCATTAGTATGGTACGCGTTAGACCGGATATTTCTCGGCCAATATATCCATTGCCAACAGATCCTCGGCGATATTGACAAGACCTCTCTCGATAACTGGCATCAGACTCTGCTGCAGCAAGTCGAAGCCTTGTTGCATGTTTGCCTTACGATGGGACATACCCAAGATCGTTCCATCAAGAAAAAGCTCTATCGCAGCTTAGCACACGGAGAAATCAGTGGCTTTTCTTCACCACCGAGCGACTGGCAACTTTGGCTGGCCGGTGAAATCCGCCTGCAATTAGCACGTCGACACAAGCACTGGCGAGAGTATTGTATTGTGTCAGTTCGGCGTATTTTGAACTAAGAACCTATCCGAAAACCATGAATTTTTTAAATGTGTAGTAGGCACAAGCGAACTGTAAGTTTGCGATGTAATTTGTTGCCTTTTTATCCCAGCGTATCAGTATGCCTCGGAAACGGTTGAGCCAACCATGAGTACGTTCCACAACCCACCTTCTCGGCTTTCGCCTGCGACTGCGTAAGAGTGTTTGCTCCTCTCCGCGGGAACGAATATGGGCGCGATAGCCGAACTCTTCGATAATCATTTTTCGTATCGACGCTGAATCATACCCTTTGTCTAAACACAAACGCTCCACTCCTCGGCCTTGATCGATCGGTACTCTTCTAAAGCAGTCTTCCAGAGTAGATCGCAAAAGGCGGATGTCGTGAGTATTAGCAGCGCCAACGGAAAGACCGACAGGGATTCCCATCGCTTCCGTAATCAAAGATCGTTTCGTACCTCTCTTTCCTCGGTCCGTTGGATTTTTGCCCGTTTCCTCATGACCTAGCGGTGATTTCGTCATCGCGCAATCTGCGCTTTGCCAACTCCAGTTTAGTCCAATCAAATCGTCATATTCCTGTAACGCAAGTTGCCATATTGCATCGAAGACGCCAAGTTCAACCCATTCTTGGAAATACTGATGTGCTGTGCTGCCGGGTGCAAAACAGTTTGGAATTGCTTTCCATTGACACCCGGTACGTAAGCGGTAGAAGATTGCATCCATAATGGATCGTAAGTTTTGCCTCGGCCTGCCACCTTTCGAACTGCTGGGGTACTTTGGTAAAATCTGCTCAATCTTATTCCATAGAACATCTGGAATCCGAAAACCATCAAAGCTTGTTGAACCGTCCATGGTAAACCCATCCTGGATTAAGAAGTGTGGTAACTCCCTTTTCCTTGATGGGTTTACTTTCTTGCAATAGCATTTATTCAGTTAGGGTTTTCGGATAGGTTCTAAGTAGGTTTTGTTAATGGTGAAGCATCTTTCCTCGTAAACCACAATTCCATTGGAAATTGTCAATTTGAAGGTTAAGGAATTATCTAAAACCACCAGTCTTAGTGAGATATTTGAGAGAGCCACGATCGATTGCTGAGCGAGCGCGATAAGAAGGCTGTACCTACGATGACAGTTCTCCAGAAAATGATTGATGTGACGGCTGATCGACGATTCAGAAAAAATCGTGCTTGGCTTGTATTCGAAATAGCTTAGCACGGTATGAAGAATCGGCTCCGCAGTGGTACTGTGATTTCCCGACGGTGCATAACTCGAACTGATGTCGAGCGTTTCTAAAAATGCATGACAGAATATAGCGATTACAAGTCAGTTGCATTGTGTTTTAAATCTAAGGGAGCGGAATGCATGAAGGTAATTATCGCAGGTAGTCGGACGATCAACGATAAGGAGTTGGTAAGCCAGGCGATCGCAGAAGCGAGGTTTGAGATCACGGAGGTGATCAGCGGCGGAGCGAAAGGAGTTGATCGTATAGCGGAAGAGTGGGCTAAGGAGCAAGGGATACCGGTGCGTGTGTTCAAACCGAACTGGCAAAAAGGTAGACAAGGTGCTGGGTTAGCCAACAACAAGTTAATGGCAGAACAAGCCGATGCTCTGATTGCCGTCTATGATGGTGCCAGCAAGGGTACTAAAGACATGATCGACACGATGAGAAAGCAGGGTAAAAAGATCTATACCAAGATGTGTCGCCCACTGCCGGAGTGAGGGACCAAGGACCGGAAAAATAAAAATTTCAGCTATCGGTCTTTCTGGTGAGATTTAAAGTGACGTCGGTGCCTGCTGATTCGGTGCCTGCTGATTCGGTGCCTGCTGATTCGGTGCCTGCTGATTCGGTGCCTGCTGATTCGGTGCCTGCTGATTCGGTGCCTGCTGATTCGGGGCCTGCTGATTCGATGAATGCAGAGCAGGTGCCGACGATCTTTTTTGTAGATGGGGTATAAAAATAGCAGCGAGTGGATGTGCTTATTGGGAAGGAGCCATCCGTCCCATCCCACTCTTTCAATTATTCAGGGACTGGATTCCTTTATTTTACGAAATGTTGTGGTGCTGCTGTTTAGGCAAAGGCTCCTGCACGTTTCCGTGCGAGAAGGGTATTTCCAAGTCAGTTCCTTTGAGAATTGCGATTGCTTCTTTCTGGGACCTTATCCTGGTGGGCCAGACTTTTGGGCCAGCCGTAATGTGCTTCACCGTTATGGACAGATAATAATTCCTCGTTATTGCTCTTGGGAAGCTGGTGTAGATCACATGGCCATTGGCCGGTAAACCATTGTTTAGCTGCATAAGCGGAAATTAAGGCATCCCAGGCATGCTCCGAATCGATGGCGAGTTCACCCCTGCCAACAAGTTGCCGAAGCTGATCGATCATCCCATGGTCTTCGCCAGGATAGTCATAGAGTTGACCTGTTAATGCATAATACAGCACCTTGGGGTGTGTTTCCGTGACCATAAGTCGAGGAAGTGATTGTTGAAATAATCGAATAACTAACGCTCCATTAATCGGCATGGAGCCACGTTGCAAGTTTGGGGACTGTATAGACAGGGTTGCTGCAGGATAGGCTATTGCCAGTGCGCGATCTGCAGGACGCCATCCTCCAGGACCTGTACTCCACAAGGTTAGTGTATCGACTCCTATGAAGACCTCGCCGCAAGTTCGGGATTGCGCCAGAAACCAGTCGATTGCCTGCTGTGCTGTCTCGAGTGTGGTGCTGCTAGAAGTGTTGCCATTAATGGCTGCAACTCCATGCGAGCCATTTCCGCCGGGATCATAACCTAAATAAATCGTCGACATTTGTGGCCACACTCCCGGATTTCGGCTCAAGGACAGATAACAAGCTTCAGGTACCGTTTTTCGTGTAAAGCATTAACGCGGAGGTCTGTCATCATCCCTATGTGTGCCCGGCAGCAAAACCTCGGAAATTGCTTTGATATCGATAACGACAGGTCCAAACGATAGGTGATTGTGGGGGCTCAGGTGAAAAACAGAAGATGAATGCAAGGCACTTGCCATCAAGTTTGTTTTAGTATTGGTGGCTGCTGCTTTTGGTACTTCCAGAGGATCTTTTTTGTTCTCCGTTGGTAGCTCCAACCCACTCTCGCCTGCTTCGCGAGTGGGAGTGGGTGGGAGCGTTTTGCATCACGGTGAACGAGTTTGGCGTTTTTGGGCCGTCCAGATTTTGCTAAGACCGAATGATGAATAGAGGACAAATAAGGCGATGGCGAATGATTCATCGATGCGTGTGAAGATGAATCGGCAAGAAAAGTGTTGGCTTGGGCTATCTGGCGGATGGTGCTATTCCACGAAAGCTCGGGTCGAATCGGTTGATTTAAGGTGTGTTTGGCCTAATCAATAGCATTTGTGATTTAAAATAATTCTGGTTATACGAGGATGTGAGTTATCTATGAAAAAGCAGATCAATGAAATCAAGGAAGTAATGGCTGGTTTGTTTTCAATACCATCGCCCTCTATTGGGATTGATATCGATGGTGTTATTGACGAGGCACCAATATTTTTGGTCCATCTGGGATTATCGTGGGTAGAGGTCTAGTCCACCGCAGTAGAAGTAGATTGCCGTTTTGAAGTTTTGGCGATTACGATAGCCACCGACTCTTCTCTTGATGGCCATGATCTTGCTGTTAATACCTTCCGCAACCGCATTGGTTATTCCAAGAGAGCAGTAACTTACGACATTTGCTAAACGCTC
>JAUMAI010000767.1:0-6295 GCA_032116775.1 Pirellula sp.
TCATCAAGCGGATCTTCGGCTGGGCCAAAGTCCGGTACCGGGGGCTGGCAAAGAATACTCAGATATCTTCCCAGAGATTGACCAAGCGTCCAACTGACTCTGATTCGTCCACTGGTACAGGCACTCATAACGCCGCGATCGAATACCATATTTCGTCTGGTACGATCTCAAGTAGTTTCTTCAAAACGTTGAGTTTTGCGGGTGAGACCAAGGTTGCCACGGGAGAATGGGATTTCCGTGGACAGGTTACCCGGATTGAGTTTGAAGATGCCTTGCGGAGGCGTCTGCCTAGCCAAGTCACCGGTTATCTATCTCGATTGTCCGGTTTGGAATGTGCGGCTGATGCAACATTTCAAATCACAAGAAGCCCTGGTGAAGTGACACCTCGCTTCTCAGTTCATGGTGAGATTGGACAGGGGCGATTTCGTGATGTAGCTCTCCCCTACCCTCTAGAAGATTTGGCTGGCAAGTTTTTTATCGATAATCAGCGTTTGCAATTAAGAGATATGCGGGCTAGTAGTGGCCAAGCAACCTTCGAATTAGCGGCAGATATTAATGGCTTTACACCGAGCAGCCCGCTGCAATTCAAAGCTCTAGCAAAGAATCTTGATCTCGATGACAGGCTTTATAATGCATTGCCGCAATCGCTGCGTCGTCAATGGGATCGCTTCACACCGACTGGCCGTGTAGACACGGAGGTTGATTTGCATTTCGACGGTTTAAGGTGGGAACCGATCGTGCATGTTAATTGTCGTGGCGTATCGCTCAGTTATTCGAAGTTCCCTTATCCGATCACGCACTTAAGTGGCCATTTTGATTATGAAGCTGGCCGCTTATGGTGCGACGAAAAGGTAACAGCGCGAGCCAATGGCCAAGTTATTCATGGGTCTTTAGACCTGGCCATTGAGTCTGGGTCATGGCAAGGTGTGATGGATTTCGAGTCGAGCGATCTGATCCCGATCGATGACACCTTGATCGATGCGTTGACTCCTCGCGGCGAATCCGCGACCAGTTGTCACGAGTTCATCAAAAATCTTGCTCCTACAGGAAGTGTCGTACTTGAAAAAGTGAGGATCGAGAAGCCTTCCTTCGACAGCGATACGCTCAACCGCGAATTCGTGATTCATTTTCGAGACGGTAGCGTCAAATTCAAATCGTTCCCTTATCCGATTCACAACATAAATGGTACTTTAATCGGCAAGAATGATCACTGGACTATTTCTCCCTGCGTCGGCAGTCACGATACGGCGGTGATTTCCTGCTCAGGAAGTTGGCATTCTGGCGTCAATGCGGTCCATGACCTGCAACTAAGTTTTCTGGCAGAAAACGTGACACTCGAAGAGCAGTTAAGGCAATCACTTCCCTTAGCTGTTTCTGATCTGTGGTCTCAATTGCAACCTAAGGGACGCTTACGAAAGGTACAAGTGGATTATCGACGGGCTGAAACGAGCTCCGAGCCGGTAATTGCGGTTGCCATTCATCAGCCAAGAGTCAGTGAGCAGGAACCGTATGCAGCCCTATCGCTTCAACCACTTCAGCTTCCCTATCTGCTGGAAAATGTATCTTGTGAAATGACCTATCAGTCTGGTCAGGTGCAATTGCACAGTATTGCGGCCGCTCATGGCGGAAGTCATTTGCAGAGCGAGGGGATCATCAAGCAACTGGATGGTGGATGGATTGCTCAACTGAAATGGCTGCCGACAACGCGGCTTATTGTCGATAGTGATTTGATTGCCGCCTTACCTGCGAGGTTTCGCGAGACGCTTCGGCAAGTCGATTTCAATGGGCCTGTTGGTGTTTTAGGTTGGTCCCAATTCGGTCCTACGGCAGGCAATCAGGTGGTAGGCGATTTACCTGCGCAGTGGGATTTAGAATTAGATCTCGAAGATGCAAAACTAAAAGATGGTAGCTGGGTACAGGGAATTCGTGGAACGGTTCGCACGGCTGGCTATTCCACTGCGGATGGTCCACAGGCCGACGGATTTGTACTGCTCGATTCCATGGCGGTTCGCGGTGTACCGTTGACTAATGTCAGCGGGCCATTTGCGATTCGAGGAAGCAACATTTATTTCGGGCGCGCACTGACGGAAGTCCATAGCCTCAAATCATCCGCCAGCGTGCAGCCGAACGAAATCGTGGCGGATGCCTTTTCAGGGAAAGTATTGATTTCCGGGACCGGCCAGTTCGATCCGATGCGGTTCGCTGTCCAATCAAATCTAAAAGGTGGGCAGTTACAGCATATGTTGGCGGAAACAGGGCAAGCATCCGCTGAGGCAGGTGGCATTTGCGATGCCATGCTTGAGTTGCAAGGTAGTCCTCTGAACCCGCAAACATTAAGTGGACAGGGTGAAGTCAGCGTGCGCGAGGCGAGTCTTTTTCAGTTACCGGGCATGATGAAACTGTTACGCTTTTTGTCGATTAAGCAGCCTAATGAAGCGGCGTTTGAAAAAGCTGATATTTCATTCCGCATCGACGGCGATCGTTTACCCATCGATCATTTCTCCATCGACGGTGATATGGTCTCTTTGGCCGGTTCAGGTTGGAGCAACTTGCGACGTGAACTGCATCTAGACTTATACGCCTACGTCGGCAACCGCAACCAATTGGCGAAGCTGGTTGGACCACTGTTATCGGAAACTCGCTATGCACCGCTGATGCAGGTCGAAGTCGGGGGAACCGTCGACGCTCCGGACCTTACCCGTAAACCGTTGCCTGTAATCGAAGATGCTTTGAAAACCTACTTTCCCGAGAGATATGCCAACGAGAAGAATCGTGTGCTAAAGTTCTAGAAGGCTGCACCTGTCAACAACGCTCCGTGGAGAAGCATCATGCAAATCCCTCCTGCCTCCTTGACACATTTGGCTAGCGGAGCGGTTGGCGCGACCGCCAACGCCCAAAAATCGCTTTCTGCCACTCCAATCAGCGAAGCGACCACCCCTGTATTTCAGGATATCAATGAACTTACGGGGGGGAATCCGGATCGCGATGCCCAAGGACAAGGGGATGGTTTGCCGGGACAGCGCAAGCCCACCGACGCGACGGAGGGGGCGGAAGCTGAGCTCTTACTACCTCTCGATTTACCCGTAAATCAGGCAAGCGACGGCGGAATTGATCTCTGCTGCTAGGTAGACCAGTTTACAGACCCAGGCGAACATGTCACGATTTGTGGTCGGAAGATGTTGGTTTGAAGTGAGCCTGTCATAGGGCAGTCTGTCTTCAAAACAGTGACATCCTGGGACTACATTGAAGCAGATCGGGTGGAGTAAGGTATCAATGCGTTTTACCAAGATGCAGGGAGCTGGTAACGATTACGTTTATATCAATGGCTTCGAAGAGAAGTTACCAGCGGATCTCGCCGATTTAGCGGTACGGATCTCGGATCGTCACTTTGGTGTCGGAGGTGATGGACTTATTTTGATTCTCCCCAGCGAAAAGGGAGACGCTCGGATGCGAATGTTCAACGCCGATGGCAGCGAATCTGAAATGTGCGGCAATGGAATTCGCTGCGTTGCCAAATATGTTTACGATCATGGCATCAGCCGTAAGCCTCACTTGGCGATCGAAACGGGCGCCGGTGTGTTGCAGTTAGAGTTGTTGATTGAGAAAGGTTTGGTCGCGCAGGTTACGGTCGATATGGGTGAGCCCATATTAGAAGCAAGTCGGATCCCCACTCTGCTCAATGGCAATCCAATCAAAGATCAACAGCTCTCGATCGACGGTATCAATATCACGGTCACATGCGTCTCAATGGGCAATCCACACTGCGTTTGCTTTGTACCCGAAGCCACCGATGAGCTAGTTTTGGGGTTGGGACCTAAAATCGAAAAGGATCCTCGATTTCCTCGTCGAACCAATGTTGAATTTGTCGAAGTGATCAGCCCAACGGAAGTTCGCCAGCGTACCTGGGAGCGAGGTTCTGGTGAAACTCTGGCCTGCGGGACAGGTGCCAGCGCCGTATGTGTTGCAGGTGTTTTGACCGGCAGGACGCATCGCAAAATACTCAACCATCTACTCGGCGGAGACTTGATCTTGCATTGGAATGAGAGCAGTAACCATGTTTTCATGACTGGCCCAGCCGTGGAAGTTTTTCAAGGCGACTGGCCAACTTGATAACATACTGAAAGCTTCGCGTTAAACACATCTGCTCATAAACGGCTTGGGGATCAACGGATGAAACTCAACCATCCATTTTTAAATCGGACTGGCGGTTGGCTTCTCAGTCAATTGCTAGAGAGCTGGATGAGCACGTTGAGTTTTCGCTTGGCGTGTTACGAAGATGGTGTCGATCCAGCAGCTGCTAATTTTCGTGGCCCAGCAATTTATCTGCTGTGGCATGAATACATTCCCTTTCCGTTCTACATGCGACCGCGATGTCGTATGGCTTTGTTGGTAAGTCAACATGGCGATGCGGAGTTGTTATCTCAGGCTGCCAGATTTCGCGGTTTTGAAACGGTGCGTGGCTCGAGCACTCGAGGTGGTGCTGCGGCTATCAAGCAGTTGTTGGACAATGGTGGCGAAACGAATTTGTGCATCACTCCCGATGGGCCGCGCGGTCCGCGTCGCCAACTTGCGCCGGGGGCTATATTCCTCGCATCCCGCTTGAATATTCCCGTTATACCCTTGGGTTTTGGCTACGATCGGCCCTGGCGCTATCGACGCGCTTGGGATCAATTCGCCATCCCGCGACCAGGAAGTCGCGCCAGAGCGGTCACCGGACCGAAGATTTTTATTCCAGCTGATTTAAATCGCGAAGACTTAGAGTATTGGCGTAAGTACACGGAAAATGTTTTGAACAGTGTCACTGGAGAAGCAGAACGCTGGGCCGAAGAGGGGACTGCCCGAAGAGGTCAGCGTCCCTTATTTGTGAAGACGGCAGAAAAACCAAACATCGCAATTGAGCGGCCAAGTAGTACTCTAAGTAAGAGTGAAAATCACTCCAAACTAGTTATAGATCCTCACCAGGAGCTAAAATTACGCCATGTCGGGTGATTTATTCGCAAATCTGGGTGAAAACGACTTTCAAGCTCCTTCTGCCGAGCCAGCCAGCAAACCCATTAGTGTTACCAGGCTCAATCAAATCGTTAAATCGACGCTTGAACAGCAGATTCCTCGTCTGTGGGTTGAAGGGGAAATCACCGATCTATCTCGGCCATCCAGCGGTCATATTTATTTCACTTTGAAAGATGATCAAAGCCAAATCAGGGCAGTAATGTGGAGAAGTGCTGCCGCCAAATTACAGTTTAAGCTGGAAGATGGCATGGCGATACACACTTATGGAAACACGGAGGTTTACGTACCACGGGGAACCTACCAGTTTACCTGTTACAAGATTGAACCGCAGGGAGAGGGGGCATTGCAGGTCGCCTTTAGGCAGTTGCACGCCAAGTTGTTGCGAGAAGGACTTTTCGATGCGGCCCGAAAAAAAAAAATTACCAGTGTTCCCAACTCGAATCGGTTTTGTAACCAGCCCATCAGGTGCTGCACTAAAAGACTTTCTGGAAGTGGTTCGCCGACGTTGGAGCAATGTTACCGTCGTAGTGATTCCGGCTCGAGTTCAAGGTGCTGGTTCTGTCGAAGAGATTGTGCGAGGAATTCGAATCGCGCCAAAAATTGAACCACATCTCGACGCTCTTGTCGTGGGGCGTGGTGGCGGTAGCTTAGAGGACCTCTGGTCATTCAATGACGAACGCGTGGTACGAGCCGTCGCGGCCTGCCCATTACCTACCATCTCAGCTGTAGGCCATGAGATTGATGTGACGCTCTGTGACCTCGCAGCCGATGTCCGCGCACTGACACCGTCGGAAGCTGCAGAAAGAATTGTTCCTAGTCGCGATGATTTGGAACAACTATGCTTTCAGCTTCACTCTCGTATGCATCGCTCGCTCACTCGACAATTGCAATGGTATAAACGCCGACTCGTCGACGTCGGCAGAAGAACAGTCCTAGAGCGTCCGCAAGAGCTCATTCGCATGCGCAGTCAGATGCTCGATCAACTTGAAGATCGCGCTCAACGGGCCATGCGTCATCACATGGAACTACTACAAGCCAAATTGCGTCAGCTTACCGGAGAACTAGAGGCTTTAAGCCCTCTGTCTGTACTCACTCGAGGTTACAGTCTCGTTCAACGTGAGGATAATAAGCGTTTGGTAACGTCGGTGCAGCAATTAAAGCCCAACGACCTGCTGGCCATCACTTTAAAAGAGGGGCAAGTCACAGCTAAAGTCGAGCATATCGCGGATACAAATTAGCTTCTTCTTCGGTATGGAATCCCAACAGAACTTGGATACGAGTTCTT
>JAUMAI010000768.1:0-5419 GCA_032116775.1 Pirellula sp.
GTAGTGGAGAGCGACTGAGGCTAGATAGGGATCTAAAATACGTCTAAAGGAGTACCTCGCCGGTGCAGGCGGATTGGCCTGCGAGAAGGTTGCAAATTAAGTCGTTGCTGAATCGTCTTATCCAGCAAGACTCACTTTGCGATTTTGTGAAGCGATTCCAAACTAGCTTACACACTTATGTGCATATCTGATGGAGATAAATACGTGAAAAAGTTTTCGCTGCAGGCAGAGTTGGCCGAAGGACACGTTGGTTATAGGTGGTCGTGGAAGGCATGGATGTTGGGAGTTGCCTTAATCGGTTGTTTAGGCTTAAACACGACCGTTTCATTTGCGCAGGAGAAGGAAGCTGAGAAACCGGCAGAGGCGGCTGCGCAGGAAGTAAAAGCCACTGAGGAGAAGCCTGCCGCTGCCGCGTCGGACAAGCCAGTTGAAGCTGGTAAGGGCGAGGCCAAGCCAGCTGAGGTGAAGAGCGACAAGCCTGCTGAGAAAAAGGAAGAGGCTGCTCCAACCAATCAGGTGCAGGTGATAACTCTGAGTGGCGAGTACGTGGACTTGATGGGGGCTGTCGCTTTTGATCCAACCAGTCTGGTTTTAGGATCGGGACCAGCGAAAAGAAAATCTTTTTACAAGCTCTGCGACTATCTTGATGAATTAGCGCGAAACGAAAAGGTCACTCATGTTGTTTTTGATCTTTCCGATTCCGCAATCGGTTTCAATCTTGCTCAGCTTGACGAACTATCGCGCCGGCTGCAGGCGTTGAAAAAGTCAGGTAAGAAAATGGGGGCTTGGTTGGAGAATGCAAGTGCGACGCATTTAGTGATTGCATCCGCTTGCGACTTTGTCGCTCTGGCTGACTTCGGCGGTATTGATATGCCTTCGATGACTATGCAGTCGATCTTCTACCGCGATGCGATGGATTTGATTGGTGTAAAGGCATCTGTGGTTCGCGCTGGTAATTTTAAAGGTGCCGTCGAGCCTTATGTGAATTCAGTCATGAGCGATCATCTGCGTCAACATTATCTTGATATGTTGGTATCCATGAATGATGCGCAGGTTTCTATGTTGGCCAAAGGACGTGGATTAACAACAGACAAGATTCGGGAATTGCAGAAGAAGCGAGTCATCCTACCTGCAGATGCTTTATCGGCTGGTGTAGTCGACAAGCTTGCACCTTATGGTTCGATGAAGGAGACCATGAACGCCTGGATTAATGCTCCAGCAGGCTGGATAGAAACTACCGCTAAACCTAAAAAAGAAATGTCTGTTTTCGAACTGATGGGCAAAATCATGTCGGGGCCAACAGACACTCAAACACGAACGAAAGATAACACGATTGCTGTGATGCATCTTTCGGGCGCAATTGAGGATGGAAAAACAGCCTCCGCGGGGTCGATCGTATCTGGTCCAACGGTGAAAGCGATTGAGGAAATTATTAAGGATGACAAGATCAAAGGTGTCGTCATTCGTATCAATTCGCCAGGCGGTTCTGCGACAGCAAGCGAAGCGATTCGTCGGGCGTTGGTCCAGTTGAAAGAGAAGAAGCCTACGATTGTGTCCATGGGCGATGTAGCTGCTTCAGGCGGTTACTGGGTCAGTTGTATTGGTGTGCCCGTTTATGCCGAGCGTGGAACTTTAACGGGATCGATTGGTGTTTTCTCGATGAAGTTAAGCTTTGGATCGTTGATCAAACGCATCGGTTTGCACTTTGAAAACATTTCGCTGGACGAGACAGCCAATGCCTTCTCTCCAGATCGAGGTTGGTCTGAGGAAGATGAAAAAGCTCTGCAATCGACCATCGACGACGTCTACTCTAAGTTTTTAAAGTTGGTGAGCGAATCGCGGGGAATACCAGTGGACAAATTGCAAGATTTGGCCGGCGGACGAGTTTGGTCGGGCACCCAAGCCAAGGGGGCTGGTTTGGTAGATGAAATCGGAGGTTTGGACGATTGTTTGGCGGTTGTCGCTAAAAAAGCTGGGCTCGATAAATACAACGTCGTTCATCGTCCTAACGTATCTGCTGGCTTGGATTTATCATCGATTTTGGGGGAGCCAGATTCGGATGAAGTACACGCTTGGGGGGTATCTTTAGAGGCTGTCAAACTGCTGCGGCAGCGTGGGGTCGCAACCACAGTTCTGGATTGTCTACTGCGAGATGCAGCCAAAAACGTTTCGGGGAGACCGACGGTGTGGGCGATTGGTCCGGCCGAGGTATCGATTAAATAAAGTATTTAAGGCCACTTTTCTTACAGATATAATTACCATGCGAACTGGAACGGCAGTCGTAAGCGTAATGCTTGCGATCTGCCGTTTTCTTTAGATTTTGCATCCTGACGCCCAGCTATCTTCGGCTTTTGATCTGATTCCGGGGAGTGCGTATATGAATTGGCAACTAGCAAGCGGTTTGGTTCAGCGCTGGTGTTGTTTATTGATGTTATGCGGGTCTGCGTTGCTCTTACAACCAGCCGTGATTAAAGCCCAATCTGCTGAGTCGGAGCCCGACCGTAATTCAAACGGTTCCAACGAGAAGAGCGCCATAGTAGCTGGCGGATGTTTCTGGTGCGTTGAGTCAGCATTCGAAAAATGCCCAGGGGTTATCAATGTAATCTCTGGCTACAGCGGTGGAAGAAGTAAACAACCTACTTACAAGAACTATTCGAGTGGTGGTCATCGAGAGGTTGTTCTGGTTGTTTACAATCCTCAGGAAGTTACGTTTGCAGGGATTGTGGAGTTTCTAATAAAGCACGTGAACCCTTATGATCGCGCAGGCTCTTTTATCGATCGAGGGAAAAATTATAGCCCTGCTATTTACTTCGAAACCGATGACGAGAAGAAAATGGCTGAGGAGGTGATCAAAGCGATCGACCAAATGAAGGTATATAAGAAACCGATCAACATACCGATATTACCTCGAAAGACCTTTTGGCCAGCAGAAGATTATCACCAAAATTATCACAACACTAATCCTGGCAATTATGCTGCTTATCGCCAAACGTGCGGAAGAGATCCTTTTATCTTCGAGCACTGGGGCGATAAAGCAGATCAACTCACTCTGCCTATTTCTATTCCAGCCAGCAAGTCGGCTAAAACTAATGAACGCATGAAGCAGGGCGATGTTCCAATTGATAAGCAAGCGGAGGCTTCGGATAATTCGAAAGATACTATCGACGACAAGCCTTGGCTTAAGTTCAAAAGGCCGACAAGGCAAGAACTCAAACGCCAATTGACGCGATCGCAGTACGAAGTAACTCAGGAAAACGGAACGGAAACCGCGTTTTCGAATGCTTACTGGAATCATCACAAGGCTGGCATTTATGTGGACGTTGTGTCCGGAGAACCTCTCTTTGCCTCATCGGATAAATTTGATTCAGGGACCGGGTGGCCATCATTCGTACGACCTATTGAACAGGATTGCTTGACAATCCATCAAGATTTCACCAACGGCACTCCCCGGGTGGAAGTTAGGTCAAAGATTGCGGATAGCCACCTAGGGCATGTGTTCACCGATGGACCTCCACAGCAAGGTGGACTCCGCTTTTGTATCAATTCGGCAGCGCTGAAATTTATTCCCTATGAGGAAATGAAAAACGAAGGTTACGGCGAGTATCTGCAATTATTCGAGAGGTCGACTGCTAGTCGATAGTCAGCAGTTGCATAACGTGTAAACAATATCCCTCTGCTCAGTTTGTTCTTGCAGAAAAGTGCGACTTATCTTCTGCACGGGATTAATAGCTCGCAATTCTATTTAGGATCTCGGTTCACTGTGGATGGCTGATTTACCGTTTACGAAAAGGTAGATCACCATGACGATGAAAGCGGGAATGCCGAGAGCCAGAATCACCATGTTGGACACTGAGCTGAAGGAAGTGTCTAGGCTGCCGTTCTGTTCGTACACCGAACTTAGGACAGCTATTGAGTTGTTATAAAAATGAGCCAGCATCGCGGGTATTAACGAGCCTGACTTATAAGTTATCAGGCCGAGCCATAAACCGAGGGGAAGTATGGCAATGATGTGAACGGGATCCATGTGAAAACCAGCAAACAAAATGCTGCTCACTAGAATTGCCCAGAAAGGACTCCATCTTTGTTGTAGGCGTGACTGCACATACCCGCGAAATAACCACTCTTCCGCCAGCGAAGGTAGCAGTCCAACGCACAAAATAACACCTATAACCCCGAAGCCCTGCCCTGCGTTGCTGAAGATTTGATTTAAACTGTTGAGGTGCTCACTGTCTTCAACGATCGATGAAAGCGGTATAGACCATAAGAAAGAGCATATAGGTGCGGCCAAGACGGCTGCCGCGGTGGTCCAAAGAGGCCACGTTGGTTTTTGGATGCCAAGGCGCGGTGCAAATTTTTCAGGCGATAGTATGGTAGCAAGGGCAGTAACTACCAGGATGGCTAGTTGTCCCGGCATGATTAAAACCCAGAGTGCAGCCGGATGTTCCGAGAAGAGCTGCATCATTTCATCGGCCGGTGGAGTTGTAGTGGAACCGCTGCCAACCATATGGATTGCGATCATGGCTACTGTCGAAAGCCTTTTAGGGGCTACAACGTTGGCTGTTTCTTGCATGACGACAACAGGTGGAGGCGGCTGTGGTTCTGCACTGGTTGCAAGAGGCAATATCGGTGGTGCAGAAGTATCAGCAATTGCGTCAGCTAGTGAAGAGGTGTGATTGGTAGCGGGTGGATCGCTGTGATCAGGGGCATTCATAGGTGCGGCCGCGAATGATGAAATGAAAACCAATAAGGTACCGAGAGGAGTCTTACACTCCGAGCCCAGACTCTTGGCACAGTGACTCGATGAGCATTGTTTCGACGACGTTGTCTACTGGGGCGATTGGACGCTTGCTTTGTTATCCGTAGGCCAAAGCAGCCATAAAGCAGCAACACCGATAAGTGGAGCAAGGCCTACCAGCATGATGCCAAGGTCGAAGGATTTAGTTTCGTCTGCTAAGGCTCCAAAATATTTATGCATAGGAGCTGACACTAACCAACCGATAGCCGACAGAAGCCCAGACGCTTTACCGATATGTTTTGAGTTCAGCTCCTGTGTGAAGGAGTAATAGCAGGGAAATAACCCTAGAGTCGCAGCCCCAATAATGAGAAGGGTAAATAGCAGTAACCAGCTTTGTGGCAACATGCTGGCGACCACCGTAAGCGTACATACTAATGAGCAAACGGTAAAAACGATCAATCGAGAGCGATGAACGTTGAAGCCGGCCCGCGACATCGCAAGTACGGTGGAACCTGCCAAAATGCAACCGATGTCAGTCGAAATATAGTAGATTGATGTAAAACCGAGCGTTGCATCTTCAGAATAGCCACGTCCTTGTTGCAAGAACTTTGGTAACCAGGCTCGAATCAATTGCCAGGATGTGTTGATAGAGAGAACTACAAGTGCCAGAGAGCAAAAACTAGG
>JAUMAI010000769.1:0-1526 GCA_032116775.1 Pirellula sp.
CAATGAGTTTTTCTGTTGTGCGATTTAAGGCCCAAACGTATCGAGCCTTTGCCGAACGAAGTCATTCATCGGCCCGGCAGAATCGATACAATCAACAAAAACCTCGGAATCGGCAAATCTTGCCAACCAGGCCTGGGACGCTGCCTCCCTTCCCACTCACTCGTTTTAAAATAGGGGATCAAGTCAAGATACCCAGCGGAAGGAAGAATCTTCCGGGAATTTGGACCTATTCAGCCAACAGATCTAAACGCCGAAAATGGTCCCGCCAGATGCTGCCACGGAACAAAAAGAAATTCGAGCGATCACCGTCATCGAAAAGGGGGCAGTCTTTCATGCCCCTTTTATCGAAAGGCGTACAAGAATCTTAAGCTTGCTCTTGATCTGTAGGAGCCTGCTCTTGATCTGCAGGAGGGGGAGTAAACTTTGGAGTGTTCACGACGCTAGAAGATGTTGCCTCCTCGTAACTCTTGGCAACCGTTTTACGAGGTGGCTCCATACGATCCCAATTCTGGAATTCGCGTTGGAAATCGCCAATGCTTTTCTTGAAATCGCGATAACTCGCACCGAGGTTTCGGGCTACCTCAGGTAATTTGCTCCCAAACAGCAAGATGGCGATGATTCCAAACACCACCATCTCACTAGGACCCAAGTTAAACATGCTGCAATCTCAACAATAAACGACACGATTCAATGGTCTGAGCCACACTCGCTTCGGCCAATTAGAAACAGCCATTTCCCGAGCGTCATTTATCTTCGTTGGAGGTCGGTGCGTTATCACCATCTTGATCGTCGCGCATACCACGCTTGAATTCCGTAGCGCTTCGCCCAAGGTTTCTCATTAAAGATGGGAGTCGAGAACCCCCAAAGAGAACCAGGACTATCAACATGATAATTAGAAGTTCCTGGTAACCAATAAAACCAAGCATTGTGAACCTTTCGCTAGAATTGCTGATAGAGAATCATGAGCGGGGTACCTAAGGTGACCTCGTCACGCTCCAACAGCTGGCGAAAGCAGGCTAATCACCCACCGCAAAAGGTGGATATTGCCGGAACCAGCACGTCGGAAATCCAATCCACTATTTATTTTAGTGACCGCCTCTTGCGTGTCAAACGGTTCGCCAGTGCCGATCACCTAGATTCCAGGTCTCTACGCCAACACTTCCGGCACGCTTTCCCGGAATTACCGCCAAAAAGGCGATCTCTGGATGGTTCCTGGCAAAAGCATCCCAATGATTTGGCCCCAGGACATACAGCCCGGTGGCAAGAGCATCAGCCATTGCGGCTTCTGTACAAAGAACTGTAATTGATTCGATCCCCTGAATGGGCCAGCCGCTTCTTGGATCAATCACATGCCCGAACCGTTGTCCTTGGTAATGGAAGAACTGATGAGCATGCCCTGTGGTACCTAAGGATTGATCAAACAGGTGCAGGATCCCTAAAACTTGTTCGTTATTTCGAGGATTTCGTACAGCGATTTGCCATCCCTCCCCCGGTGAACGAGCTCGATTGCCCGCCGCAACGATGCT
>JAUMAI010000770.1:0-1554 GCA_032116775.1 Pirellula sp.
TTTTACTCAAACGCTCTTCCTACATGCTCCCCTCTCCCAAAAGAAATCTACGCTGCGCTTCCATTTCATTGAGGAGAGGGAGAAAAGAATTTATTACCAAGTGCTCCCCTCGCCCCGGCGTTTTTGCGGAGCAAAAATCGCCAGGGGGAGAGGGGCTGGGGGTGAGGGGAATCCGCTCCGCTTCGCTATATCGCTCGCGGTTGCGCGTAACCCCTCACCCCGACCCTCTCCCCAATGAAATCTACGCTGCGCTTCGATTTCATTGAGGAGAGGGAGAAAAGAATTCTCTCAGAGAACGCTCTTACTAAGTGCTCCCCTCGCCCCGGCGTTTTTGCGGAGCAAAAATCGCAGGGGGAGAGGGGCTGGGGGTGAGGGGGAATCCGCTCCGCCTCGCTATCTTGCTTGCGGTTGCGCGTAACCCCTCTACCCCAAGAACTCTGTGCTGCGTTGGATCTCTTCGAGGAGAGAGAGAAAAGACTCTACTCCTAAGTGCTCCCTTCTCGCGTCTAAAGAGCCTGCGCTAAAAAAGAAAGTCGAATCTGCTTGGGCTCTGCCCAAGGCCGTAGCCGCTAGGCTACGGTATGCTAAAAATTGAACCGAAGCGTGAATATGGCAAAATCCAGGGCGAACGGCGAGCAATATCCGCCATCCTATACTTTAAGATATCGTTTTATTCTTAGTTGTCCCCTCTTCAGTCAGCAACATGATTATTCCTCCGCTTGGACAGATTGATAAATGCCTCATCAAAGATAGGCACCGGCTTAAACAGAAGCATATTCGCCTCGTGCAAAAAAATGCATCTGTCGAGAGGCTTACTGAGGAATGGTTGCAGTGGCAACAGTCCGTTAATGAATCTATGAAGGCTGCTGAAGAGCGTCAGGCGTCGATACCGACGCTGACATATGATCCTGACTTGCCGATCAGCAAACATCGTGAAGAAATTATTGAGTATCTTCAAAAACGACAAACCTTAGTTTTGTGCGGCGAGACTGGATCGGGAAAAAGTACTCAATTACCGAAGCTATGTTTAGAAGCAGGCCTCGGTCGCTTTGGAATCATCGGTCATACGCAGCCAAGACGTCTCGCGGCAAGATCGGTCGCGACTCGTATTGCAGAGGAGTTGAATTCTAAGATCGGGCAACTTGTTGGATACAAAATAAGATTCAACGATCAAACATCTCCGCAAAGCCTTATTAAGTTGATGACCGATGGTATTTTGCTGGCCGAGACTCAAACCGATCGTTTCCTTGATCAATACGATACATTGATTATCGATGAGGCTCATGAGCGATCGCTGAATATCGATTTTATCATGGGTTATCTGCATCAGTTGCGAGCTAAGAGACCCGATTTACACTTAATAATCACCAGTGCTACCATCGATGCGGAACGTTTTTCAGCCCATTTCACAGATGAATTTGGGCCGGCGCCTATCATCGAAGTTTCAGGGCGCGGTTATCCCGTTGAAATACGTTATCGTCCGCTGTCAATCGATGAAGAAACCTCTGAAGAGTCCGATACGGAAATCGATGATCCACTGCAAGGTGTTACAGT
>JAUMAI010000770.1:1564-4899 GCA_032116775.1 Pirellula sp.
AACTAATGGCTGAGGCGCCTGGAGATATTTTGGTTTTTCTTCCCACGGAACGCGATATCAGGGAAGGAAGTCGAAGGCTGAAGGGTCATTTTACTCGTCGACAATGGAATGATCGTTTCGAAATTCTCCCTCTTTATGCACGATTAACGGAAGCCGAGCAGCAGAAGATTTTTCAACCGCACAAGAAACCGCGGATCGTGCTGGCGACGAATGTCGCCGAGTCATCGTTAACGGTTCCAGGCATCCGATATGTCATCGACTCTGGTACGGCTCGTATCAGTCGTTATGCACCAAAATCGAAGGTACAG
This sequence comes from Pirellula sp., assembly GCA_032116775.1. Lineage (GTDB taxonomy): Bacteria > Planctomycetota > Planctomycetia > Pirellulales > Pirellulaceae > JAFLCP01. Next base: position 1,873 of record JAUMAI010000770.1, read on the forward strand.
CGGTTACCGATTGAGCCGATTGCACGGGCAGCAGCCGATCAACGCGCCGGTCGCTGCGGTCGTACAGCACCTGGTATATGCATTCGTTTGTTTAGCGAAGAGGATTATCAAGGTCGTCCGCGATTCACCACGCCCGAAATACGTCGTACAGATTTGGCAAGCGTGATATTGCAGACAAAAGTATTGCAACTTGGCGAATTGGATGAATTTCCCCTACTAGACTCGCCGCAGCCCGAGATGATTCGAGATGCCTATCGAACTTTACATGAATTGGGCGCTATCGATGGCCATCGTCGTCTCACAGATATCGGTAAACGTTTAGGACGTCTGCCAGTCGACCCGCGTGTTGGACGCATGATACTAGCCGCAGCCGATAACCATTGTTTGGCGGAAGTTCTGATCATTGCCGCAGCCTTGGAGTGCCAAGATGTTCGCGTTCGGCCAGCAGATCATCAAGGCGAAGCCGATGCACAGCATGCTCGTTACCAGGATCCATGGAGTGATTTTTTCAGTTACCTGAGACTGTGGGATTTCTATCATGAGCTGCGGGAGAAACATGGTAGCAGCAAGATGCAAAAAATCCTGAGGTCTAATTACCTTTCCTTTCATGCATTCAGAGAATGGTCAGATATCCAAAGACAGCTACGAGAGACCTTGGTGGAATCAGGTATCAAAGTACCACCCCGCAAGCTCCATTTGGAGCCGCTCTCGCCATCTCAAATAAAACAAGCAAAGCACCCTGAACGATCAGAGAGCGAACGCAGAGGTAGCGATCAGAGCAAAGTTGATAAGCGTCCTGAACGTCCTAGTGAATATGAAGCGATCCATCGTTCTCTACTAACGGGCTTGTTATCTGGAATCGCCCATCGAAGTGAAAAAGGTGAATATGTTGGTGCTGATCAAATAAAAATGTTTTTGTGGCCTGGTTCAGGTCTGCATAATCATCGACCGACTTGGATCGTATCAGCGGAGGTGGTCGAAACATCGAGAAGATTCGCGCGTATCGTGGCAGAAATTGAATCGAACTGGATTGAAGTTTTAGCGCAACATGTGGTCAAAAGAAGTTATTCAGATCCACACTGGAGTACTAAATCGCAAAGTCCCATGGTGTATGAAAAAGTGACCCTTTTTGGGTTACCGATCGTTATCGGACGGCGCGTTCAATTAGCTCCTATTGACCCTACGATTGCACGCGAGATTCTCATCGACAAAGGATTAGTCGAAGGAGACATACAAACAAATGCCAGTTTTATAAAGCACAATCAAAAGCTACTTACAGCATGTGAAGAGTTGGCACATAGAACGCGTATGCGCGAATATGTTATCGACCCCTATGTGGTAGCTCGCTTCTATCATGAACATTTACCCGTTGAAATATTAGATCGGGTATCACTGGAAAAATGGGATCGCGAGAACCGACCGGCAAGTAAAGCGTCTACCGCGAAAGCAAGTGTTTCAACTGCTGAGTCGAGCCGATCATCTACAAACGCAACCGATTTGGCTTCCTTGCCGCAGCCACCAGCTGACGCGCCGGCTGTCTGGATGCGCCTGGAGAATCTTTTAAGTGAAGGTATTAAGCCTCCGCAGCCCACCGCATTTCCAGCCAAGATCCAAGTGGGTGCCAGCCAATTGCCTGTCGACTATCGATTCGAACCTGGCAGCGACCGAGATGGTATGTCGATTCGCGTCCCTGCGATCATGGTTCCACAACTCTCCGATGACCGTTTAGGGTGGATGGTGGAAGGCTTGCTGGAGGAAAAGCTACTTGCCATGATTCGATCTTTACCAAAGCAGCAACGGCGCAATCTTGTACCCGCACCAGATGTTGCGAAGTGGGTCGCTGATAAAATGCGGCAGGACTTTGCCAAGAAACCATTTCTCTCCCTCGCCTGTCAATGGTTCACGGAAAAAGCTGGAGAGCCCATACGACCTGAAGACTTTGAAGAAGCGAAATTACCAGAGCATTTGCGCGTTCGCTTGGAGGTTGTTGACGACAGTGGAAAATTGATAACCAGCGGACGAGATTTAGAAGCGGTCAAAGATGTAATCTTTAAGACATTACCTAAGGAAATCGCACAAACATCAACAGCTGTAGCTGGTCCATGGAATCGAAAACAGCTTCTAGATATCGATGTGGATGTAATTCCGGAAAACGTTGTGGTAGACCGCGGTGGACTTAAGATAACACTCTATCCTGCGCTAGTGGATGAGGGTGAAACGATTGGCTGGACATTGGTGGATCGTCCAGAAGAAGCAGCGCGACTAAGCCAAAAAGGATGGGTCAGGCTGTTTGTCATCAAAGAAAAACGAGAGCTGAAGAAGCAACTAGCTCATTTTCCAAACTGGAGCAAAATACAACTCCATGCCACCACATTAATGAATGCAGAGAAACTTCAAAAAATTTTAAGCGAGTTACTTGCCAAGCGAGCGTTTCTGGAGAAAGAGGGACCAATCCGTACTAAGGCTGAATTCCAGAAACGTGTCAGCGAATCGACACGTCGGTTGTCGGTCGCCGTACAGGAGATGGCAACTTGGCTACCAACTCTATTTGAACGTTATCACCAAGTGCGTCTAAAGCTAGAAGAGGCGCCTACTCCTTGGCAGGAAGCAACAGCCGATATGCGCGACCAACTAAAATGGCTGTTAAGCGAAAAGCAACTTGTACAAACGCCCTGGAAATGGTTGCAGCATTATCCACGTTTTCTTAATGCGATGATCCAGAGATTTGATAAGTTACGGACAGGCGGTCCAGCTAAAGACAAAACGCTAATGCTTCAGGTGCATAAGTTCTGGAAAGATGCGAAATCGAAATTAGAAAAAATGGAGACCGTTGAAACGGAATCGTCTCTTGAAAATTATCGATGGATGATCGAAGAGTACCGCGTTTCTCTTTTTGCTCAGTCGCTCGGGACATCCGTCCCTGTGTCGGAAAAGCGATTGAGCGCTTTTCTGTGAAGGGGCGAGGGGTTACGCGCAACCGCGAGCGATATAGCGAAGCGGAGCTGAGTACCCCACACACCCAGCCCC
>JAUMAI010000771.1:0-5944 GCA_032116775.1 Pirellula sp.
TGCTGTTTATCGACAGGGCAACCACGCAGTTCAAAATCGACCTTCACGTGATTTGAAATGGGAGTTGAGGTTGCCAAAGTATCGATATATTCAGGACGAGCATAAACCGCTTTAAGAAAGTCTTGGTGATCCGCAAAATTCTTCAATGCTTGTATGCCACCGGAGGTTGCACAGGCGCCAATGGTTACCAGATAGCGACTCATTTGACGCAATCGCACAATGCGTTCCATATCATGCTTGGTGGTAATTGAGCCCTCAACTAAAGTGATGTCATACGGGCCTTCACTCAAATCGCTGGAAGCTTCGGCGAAATGAGCAAATTGAACCACCTGACCCAACGCCAGCAGTCCAGTAACGTTAATTGGCAACCGTCGCACGATGCAAACTTGATCACCGCAAGCCGAGGAGGAGAGGAATTCGTCATAGGTCCCTCACTTGCCAATATGGTTGCACACGTGGATAGGCTAATACTGGCCCATCTTTACAAACGAATTCGGGACCGATCTGACAATGGCCACAAAAACCAACGGCACATTGCATATTACGTTCCATAGAGAGAAACAGAGACTTGGCTGGAATGCCATGCTTTAACAAACTTCGAGCGCTGTATTCCATCATGATCTCGGGTCCACAAATCATCACCTGCGTTTTCTCTGGTGCTTTGACATTTAATCGATCGATTAGCAACGGTACCACACCGATCGTGTAGCCAAGATCATCCGGGTCGCGATCAACCGTCAACTGGAGATCGATACCAGCGTTTCTCCAGCGAGCGTAATCATTGGGAAATAATAATAAGTCTGGTGAGCGTGCTCCGATCAGTAAGGTTACCTGCCGATAAGCATCGCGATCCTGAAGGATCGCTTCAATTGCTGGACGCAAGGGAGCCAAGCCTAGTCCGCCCGCAACCAGAATGACATCACTGCCACGGCAACTTTCGGTCGGCCAAGAAGATCCATAAGGGCCCCTTACGCCAAGTTCATCTCCCACCTTCAGATTGGCAATAGCTTCAGTAACTCGTCCTACCTTTCGAATTGTATGGAACAATACTTCTCGACTAGGTAATGAGCCGCTAATACTAATCGCTACCTCGCCGCAACCTGGGACATACAGCATATTAAACTGTCCTGGCAGATAGCTTTCCCAAGTCTCGCCAGAATCCCTTAGCCGCAGCGATAGGGTGAATACGTCAACAACTTCCGGACTAATGGCTTCAATGCGAGCCACTTTACACAAATAGGGTGTCGAGACTGTTTCCGCAGTGCTGTGGGAACACTTCATGACGCGCCCTCCTGGAAAAGCTTAGCCACCTCTTCGGTTAAGTCGATTCCTACTGGACACCAAGCGATACAACGTCCACAACCAACACAGCCAGAGGAATCGAATTGGTCGATCCAGCTCGCAAGTTTATGCGTTAACCACTGACGATATCGCGAGCGAATTGAATCGCGGATTGGAGCCCCGCTGGTGTGACTAAAATCAGGATTGAAACATGAATCCCAGCGTCTTTGCCGGGTGATATCACCGCTATTTAAATCCGACACTTCATCAACAGAAGTACAGAAGCAGGTAGGACAGACCATCGTGCAATTAGCACAACTTAGACAACGCTCTGCAACTTGCTGCCAACTCGGATGCTGCAACTTCCCAAGCAGTTCATGATGTCGTTCTACGAAAGGCATCTGCTTATCGATTTTCTCAACGGCATTCTTAAGCCGCTTCTCAGCAGCAGCGATTTGATCGCTCGTTGCTGTCGTCAAATTTAGCTCTTCGACGATTCGACTACCAACCTCAGATCCTATTTCGAGAACAAAGCCACTATCTAGTTCTGTTAGCGACAAGTCAAACTGGTGGTGACAGCGAGGACCTGTATTCATCGAGGTACAGAAACAGGTAGCCGCTGGCGAAGTGCAATTTACGGCGATCAATATAGCATCTTCCCGACGCTGCTTATAAACCGGATCCGTATGTGCATCGGACATCAATATCCGATCCTGAATCTTCATAGCAGCCAACTCGCAGGCCCGCACGCCGAGGAATGCATACTTCTTGCGTTCCACTGGCAGCTGTTGAATTTGTAGTCCATCACTCGCTTGCCTTACGCGCAGCAGATTCAGCATAGGTGGATAAAGATATTTCTTCCATGAATGTGGGCCCACAGCATACTCAAAGAGATGATCATCATCCCGAGCCACCAATCGGTATTGACCTCCTGCTTGCTGATCGGACCAGCCTTGGGGAAGATCGCTTAGTTGCTCGATACGATCATAAACGATTGCCCCTTGATCAATCCTTGGGCCAATAACTTCGTACCCTGATCGCTGTAACTGTTCAATCAATTCTTGTAGTTTGTCGCGAATGAGCCACCACCGCTCACAGCTTTGATCGATCGGCATTAACCGCGTCCTCCGGTATGACTGGCGAATAAATCGAGCAACTGCAAGCGGGTTGCGGTCAAACGCCGCGCTAATGCTTTGGCAATAAATGCCATCCACCGATAGCCAAAATCAGAATGATGCTTGCAGATGGCTTCCAAATGCTCATGATGCCATCGCAGCACGATACACTCAGTCGTGCAGGTAGCTCGACATGTCATGACACCCGAACCAAGTACTGATGACCAGGCCACCAAGTCTCCGGCCCCCAGCGTAAGAATTCTTACCGAACCTCTCCCAGTAACTTTCATCGCCAAGTCGATATGGCCGGATATCAACAAATAGAGATAGGGATTGAATTCACCTTCATCAAATAGAATTCGCCCCGGCTCAAAGGTTACTGATTCACCTTTGCTGATGACCTCGTCCCAGGCCGCCGCCTGAAAATGATATTTCTGTGCAATCCCTCGAAGCATCGTCCGTTCGTTTTCATTCATATGGAAAAAATCCGGGCAAGGGGATGAAGACAATATCTCGAAGTAACAAGCTGAAGCTATGAAGATTAGCCGTGTGTTATACCAGTAGTTTTCCGGCACCGGTTGGCTGGCGTTGGCTGAATAGACAATATCAGCTCTTGAAGCAAAATGCTTGAGGTGTTCCGACCTTTCTATGACTGACTTGAGACCACTTAGATCACGCTCATGAAAGTCGTTTTTTAACAGCCTGAGTCGAGGATTTTCTGGAGCGTTAACCTAGGGAAGTAAGGCAAAAACCGTTCCGATTCTGGTCCCTTTTCAGAACAATCCGCAATTGGGGCCTTTTGGAGTGGGATTTCCTCTCGAACAAGACCAAATGGAACAGCATTTGCGTTCCCAAGGAACATAATTTTCGAACGACATAGATCAACACTGGCAAACTTCCTTCCACGCTTGAATGCACAACTTTTCACCCATTCATTGGACGAAAAAAGAAAAGTTTCATTCGCCGTTGCTGTGGCATAGCTCTGCAGACTCGGCCCGTGGAAGAAAGCCCAGTGGTAAGGAAAACGAATTAATGACAACCATGAATCCCGAATACGTCCTTTTCTTTGACCAATTGCAGCTTTGCGATGTGCCAAAAGTTGGCGGTAAAAATGCCTCACTGGGCGAAATGGTGCGCCAACTGAGCGGTAAAGGTGTGCGGGTGCCCAACGGCTTCGCGATCACAGCGGAAGCCTATCGATATTTTCTTCGCCGTAATGGCCTCGAGGAACGCATCGCTAAAGTCCTATCAGACTTGAACACTCATGACATTGCGAATCTGCAAGCGAGAGGCAAACAGGTACGAGACTTAATTCTGGAGTCACCAATACCTCCGGACCTCGTAGCTACGATCGAAGCGGCTTATCGTACGTTGAGCGGTAGCGGTGACTGGCTCGATGTGGCGGTACGAAGCAGCGCAACTGCCGAAGACCTGCCAGATGCAAGTTTTGCTGGACAGCAAGAAACCTATCTTAATGTACGTGGGCTAAGCCCGTTGATAGATACTTGTCGCCGCTGCTTTGCATCCCTATTTACCGATCGCGCTATTTCTTACCGGGCAGATAAGGGATTCGGCCAAACCAACATTGCGCTTTCGGTAGGTGTCCAGCAGATGGTACGCAGCGATCTCGGAGCATCCGGAGTGATGTTCTCAATTGATACCGAAAGTGGATTTCGCGATGCCGTCCTGATCAATTCCGCTTATGGCTTAGGCGAGAATATTGTCCAGGGCTCAATCACACCTGACGAATTCTACGTATTCAAACCAACCTTACTTCAAGGCTATCGACCGATCTTGAAGAAAGGCCTTGGTTCAAAAGAATTTAAATTAATCTATGACACCGGCGGCGGACGTATGACACGAAATGTGCCGGTATCGGAACCTGATCGAAACCGATTCTCAATTAGCGACGACGATATTTTAACGCTTGCTCGATGGGCTCGCATCATCGAGTCTCACTATAGTCAACAGCGTGGTACCTACACTCCTATGGATATGGAGTGGGCTAAAGATGGCCGCACAGGGGAATTATTTATTGTCCAAGCTCGCCCGGAAACAATCCATTCGCGTCGGCAAACAGAAGTCCTAGAGACTTATCAAATTAATTCGGTAGGCGCGAGCGTATTAGCCACCGGTCGATCGGTTGGCGAACGAGTTGCCAGTGGCGTGGTGCGAGTCATTCATGATACGCATCAACTTAATGAACTACAGTCGGGTGAAATCCTTGTCACGGACAAGACCGATCCCGATTGGGAACCGATCATGAAAAAAGCGGCGGCAATCGTGACGAATCGCGGTGGCCGCACTTGTCATGCTGCGATCGTCAGTCGAGAACTCGGGCTTCCAGCTATTGTGGGAACCGTCGATGGGACCGAGAAACTACAAACGGGTACTGAAGTTACCGTCAGTTGCGCAGAAGGTGACACCGGCTTCATCTACCGTGGGAAAATAGCCTATGACATCCAACGGATTGACGTTTCCAATCTGCGTCGCCCTAAGACGAAAATTATGATGAATGTTGGCAATCCCGATGAGGTCTTTTCCCTAGCAGCGATTCCCAACGATGGCGTCGGTTTGGCACGCATGGAATTTATCATCGGTAATCATATACAAATCCATCCGTTGGCATTGCTACACTTCGATCACCTTACCGACGAGGATGCTAAAAACAAAATAGCTCGAATGACCGCTGGCTACAGCGACAAAGCGGAATACTTTGTGGATCGACTCGCGCGTGGAGTTGCCATGATTGTCGCTGCTTTCTATCCCAAAGACGTCATTGTCCGCTTGAGCGACTTCAAAAGTAATGAGTACGCAAATCTAATCGGCGGAAAGCAGTTTGAACCGTGCGAAGAAAATCCCATGATCGGATTTCGGGGTGCTTCGCGTTACTACGATCCTCGCTACCAGGATGCATTTGGACTGGAATGTCGAGCCATGAAGAGAGTCCGTGAAGAAATGGGGCTCACCAATCTAAAATTGATGGTTCCTTTCTGCCGAACTGTAGAAGAAGGGAAAAAGGTATTGGCCGTGATGGAACGCTACGGACTGCGACGTGGCGACAACGGCTTAGAAGTATACGTTATGTGCGAAATACCGAGTAATGTGATTGCCGCACACGCTTTCGCCGAGTTGTTCGATGGTTTTTCGATCGGCTCCAACGATCTCACGCAACTCACGCTAGGAGTTGATCGCGACTCCGAAATCGTCGCGCATGTTTTCAACGAACGCGACCCTGCCATGTTAGCCTTTTTCGAGATGGCCCTTGACCGTGTGCAGCGAGCTGGTCGCAAAATTGGTATCTGCGGACAAGCACCAAGCGACTACCCCGACTTTGCGCGGTTCTTGGTACAAAACGGAATCGATAGCCTCTCCCTCAATCCAGATGCTGTTATCAAAACGACGCTCGAAATCCTAAAAGCCGAACAAGAGCAAATTACAGATGTATTGGTGGCCTACCAAAGGGAATTGGAGTCGGTATATTTCGAAATTTTTACTGAAATTTCTAGCGCTTTAGCCCTCGAAACAAAACAGTAATACCGTATCTT
>JAUMAI010000772.1:0-3000 GCA_032116775.1 Pirellula sp.
AAAGCCAAACTAGCGATGAGAAAAGCGTACGGATTTAAATCCTATGAAAAGATTGAAATTGCCCTGTATCATCAGCTAGGATCACTTCCAGAGCCAGAATCGACCCACAAATTCTGCTGACGAGGCTCGTATTTATTGGGTGGTGTAATGACTGGGCTGGCAATTCTATATTGTCTCGGTGCTACCCTGGCAATCTTAAGGTGGATATTGGTATCACTCTTCAGCCGCACGAATGATATTGTCGTCAACGAATGACGCTGACTCATGATAAGGCGTTGTGCAGAATAACCTGGAAGAAAAGCCATTGAAGGCTGTTAGATTGTCAATTTGTTAGAAAAGGTTGTGGTGGAAATGATGATTCGATGGCAGCTTCTCTTGGCCTTCATAATTTTGACCAGTGTTTCTGGAAGTTTGCAAGTTTCTGGTCAGGAGAACCCTGACCGAATCGCGCAGGCTGGAGTTCCTAAGGGAAAAATAATTGAAGGTGAGTTTTCTACTAGCGCTATTTTTCCTGGAACAACGAGGCAATACAGCGTCTATATTCCTGCGCAGTATGATGGAAGCAGCGATGCAAACCTGATGGTTTTCATGGATGGGAGTGGCTATGCAAGTGAAGATGGAGCCTTTCGGGCCACCATCGTCCTGGATAATTTAATACATAAAAAAGAGATACCTCTGACGATAGGCGTATTTGTCAATCCAGGGACGATTGTGGCTACCAAAAAAGGTGCATCCGATCGAAGTAATCGCTCATTCGAATATGATTCATTAGGAGACCATTATTCTAAATTCCTAATCGATGAGTTTCTGCCTGGCATCTTGAAGGAGTACAAGGTTTCCACAGATCCTAAGAATCGAGCTGTAGTGGGTATTTCATCGAGTGGGATTTGCGCCTTCACTGTCGCGTGGGAACGTCCCGATCAATTTGGAAAAGTGATTAGCCATATTGGTAGCTTCACCAATATCCGCGGTGGATGGGCTTATCCTGGCTTGGTCCGCAAAACGAAGCAACAGCCTAAGCCGATCAAGTTGTATTTGCAGGAAGGTAAAGACGATTTAAATAATCTTCATGGAAATTGGCCGCTGGGGAATTACGACTTGGCAGCTGCTCTGCAGTTCGCCGGTTATCAATACAAATTAGTCATGACGGATGGGGGGCACAGCGGTAAATGGGGTGGTGAGGATCTGCCGAATGCGCTGCGTTGGATTTGGGACGAGAAATCGGAATCGACTCATACTGCATCGACGGAATCCAAGCCAGCCTGGGAACCTCATCCAGATGCGGTTGCCAAAGAGGGCGTGCCGCGTGGACAGGTCATTGATATGCCAGCGTGGGAATCAAAAATATTTCCTGGCACGACTCGCGACTGGTCGATTTACGTTCCTGCTCAATACAACGCGGATACTCCAGCGGCGTTGATGATTTTCCAGGATGGCAATGGAATGAGAAATGAAAAAGGGCGTTGGAGGGTGCCGGTCGTCTTCGATAATCTTATCGCTAGGGGAGACATGCCACCGACGATTGCGATTTTTATTAATCCTGGGCATGACGCGAGTAAGCCACTCAAAGATAATAAATTTTCGAACCGAGGTTATGAATATGATAGTCTTGGAAATCGTTATGTGAGATTTCTAGTTGAAGAAATCATTCCGGAAGTAGAAAAGAAATATCGAATTACAAACGACCCGGAGCTGCGAGCTATCGGTGGTTCTTCGTCGGGCGCCATCTGCGCGTTCAACGTGGCTTGGGAACGCCCCGACATGTTTCGAAAAGTGTATTCGAGCGTTGGAAGCTTCACGAATCTGCGGGGTGGAGACGTGTTCCCATCCTTGGTGAGAAAAACAGAACCCAAGCCTATCCGTGTCTACATGGCTGATACCAGCGGTGATATCGATAATGCTTTCGGCAGTTGGCCGATGGCAAACCAGCAGATGGCTTCGGCATTAAAGTATATGGGTTATGACTTGCGATTCGATTGGGCCGAAGGCTATGCGCACAACGCTGATTTCGGAGGCGCAAAATTTCCTGAAGCGTTGAAGTGGCTGTGGCGCAGTGAGCAACACCAGCCAGTTTACGACACACGCGGCGATTTGGGAGGAGATCTTACACTACTTAATCTTCTGGTGCCCGGTAAGGGATGGGAATTAGTTGCAGATGAATTAGGTTTTGCAGATGCTCTCTGCGCAGATAAAGATGGGAATGTTTATTTCTGTGATATGCGTGCTCCCGCCATCTTTCGTGTCGATGCCAAGACCGGTGTAAAAGAAGAGATTGTGCGCGAGTCGGTTAGTGGCTTGGAGTTTAGTCCTGATGGCAAATTGCTTTATGGATGCCAAGGCTCCAAAGATCGCGTTATAAGCATCGATCCAGTGAGTCGCGAAGTAAAAGTTGTCTGTGAAGGGGTAAAACCAAATGATCTAGCGGTTACCAACGATGGATTCATTCTTATTACGGAAACCGCAAGCAAGCAGGTGACCAGGATTGATCCAAAACTGGGTGTCGCAACTGCGGCCGATGTTGGGATCGAAAAACCAAATGGTATCGCGCTTTCCAATGATGGGGGGACTCTTGCTGTCTCCGATTACGGTGGTGCGTTCACGTGGACCTTTCGCGTGAATGCGGAGGGAAGGTTGGACGCCAAGATGCCCACGATGTCGATGCGCTTGCCTATCAACATGCAGGGTGAGTTTCGCTTTAATGAACCTCCTCCTTATGTCGCAGCTTCTAAAGGTGATGGTATGTCCGTTGATAGAAAGGGTCGATATTACGTAACGAGTGAATTAGGTGTGCAGATATTTGATCCAACTGGCCGGCCCTGTGGTGTCCTTCCAAAAGTTGATCCTGCTCAACCACTTACCACTTCGGTTATGGGTGGGCAATCGCACGACACGCTTTTCATTGCACATGGCAATAAAATCTATCGTCGGCAGCTTAAAGTTGAGTGAGACTAAAGCTTTCACATGTCCAGATTACTCAGTCTTCCGAAAATTAAAACGGAA
>JAUMAI010000773.1:0-5180 GCA_032116775.1 Pirellula sp.
GAACTACGCGTACACCAATTTGTTCTAACTTCACGTAGCGCTGCCTAGCGAATCCTGTTACTTCATGCCCAGCCTCGAGCAGTTGCCTACAAACAGCAGCTCCCAGAAAGCCTCCGTAGCCCGTTACTAAGACTCGCATAGCGCTTCCCGACCGTTGTGCAAATTACTCTTCGAATTCGCCAGCTTTTGGTTCAGCCAAAAAGAAACTGGTGATAAATCCAACCAAGTAACATAGACCTCCTACGATCGCGGCGGCTGAAGCGAACTTCAAAGGTCCACCTGTATAGGGTAGGAATCCAGCGACCAGACCAGTGATCGCGGCTGCAGTCGTACCGATCAATCGCCCGCCGATGTTGGCTGCAAAACTTTCCCCAGTTCCACGCAGATGAACCGGATAAACGTGTGGCAAATAATTGCCCCAGAAACTCAGCTGAGCGACGGTAAACAAGCCGACCAAGAAAATGCCCAGCGACATTGTTGTGATCGGTAATTTACCGAGCTTAATCGCCTCGAGGTTGATTTCGAAAAACGTGGTGTTATCGATTCGCAAGAAGAACCAAAAGAGCAGTGGCAACATAATGAGCCCACCGATTTGAAACATTCGCAATGTCCTGCCCCAGAAAATGACACCTGCTAACGCCAAGGCCATCAGGAACCTACCAACCAAGCCTCCCAGCTCTTGGACCTTGGTATACTCGGATGCCATTTTTTGTGAGTAAGCTCGCTCAGCGTTGCCTGCGATGCCCTTGAGCTTCTCTTCATTCACTTCGCCCTTGGCTTTTGCCGCTGCGACCGCTTTCTCGCCTGCTCCCTTTCCAGCAGCTTGAACCTCCTTCAAGCCAGGAATAATTTGCGGCATCTGCTGAATCGCTCCAAAAGCAGCGCCGAGCGAACAAGCGAATCCAATGGTAGTAACCAAGGTTGTACGACGAAGCTCGGGGGCAAATAGCGCCTTGATACTTGGACGCTTAAGCGTACCCGCCTTCCGCTTTTCGCTCCAAACTGGCGACTCAGGGAGGAAGGGTCGAATCAATATCAGTGGAATCGCAGGAATCAAACCCGACATCAACGTATATCGCCAGGCCTCATGCTGATACGCCTCGCCGATTTGGCCAAAGATACCTGTCAAAAACGATGGAATCGCAATGGCTGGTAAATCCTTGCCGAAATCAATCGCTAGCCCGTTTGCCACAGCGACCATTAAGCCACCAATCGATGAAAAAGCTTGGGTGTATCCCAATACCTTTTCACGCTGCTTCGGATCTGGAAACAACTCCGCTAACCAAGCGACTGCAGCGACAAACTCAACGCATACACCGATGAAAGTCGTGCAGCGTAAGAATAGAAGCATGTAAATATTCGTTGAGAAGCCCGCAAAAAATGCGGAGAAGGCATACAACAAAATACTCCACGTCAAAACAAATCGCCTTCCAAAGCGGTCTGTTAAATAACCACCCATCAACCCGAAAATTCCACCTGCCATCGCCGGTACGTAGAACAACATACCAAGCCAGTAGTTGTACTCAGGAGAACCAGGAGTTGCTCCGGTCAATTCCAGCAGACTGGGACGCAAGATCAAAGGCAACATCAGCAATTCATAGATATCGAAGGCAAATCCAATTGCCGCGATCACACAAATCAACCAGGTTACTGATGTCCACGGGCTGCCCGAGGCATTACGAGGGGCATTCGTTGATGAAGATGACATACTGAATGTCTCTAAAGGTGGGGTTCAATGGGAACTAAACTCGAGAAGCGGCCATGATACCACACACCAAGGCTGGACTGAACGCCGAGCCAATAAAATGACTAAAGCGTAAGTCGCCGGGCAAATCGCGATCGCCTGCGGCACTCTTCTTCGCAATTTGGGCAGACTCGGTTTTTCAAGCTGAATGAGTAAGGTCTGCCGGTTGTGAAGGAGTTGCTCCTTTCTGCCTACCGGAGAAGCGGCGGACGCAACCAGTCAGCCGAGGAGGGGCAGGGAGGCCGCGCCCCCCGCGATGTAAGCAGCTCAGTGTGGTTTGATGCAAAGAACGGGCTAGCCGCATCGCGACCGGCCAGCAGTTGAGGTGCCGCATTCTTGAAGCGTTTCGTTCAGACTTGATAAATCATCGATTCGCATAACGTTGAAATCGCCGATTCGTCGGTCAAGCGATAAACAGCGATTCGCTGAGCAATCAACATCCCTGCGGTCTCGGCAAAAGCATCATCTTCATAACTGTTGATAATCGCTGAGACTGCATAGCCTTGCTTTCTCAACAGACCAAGAGCCAAAGCGGCTCGTTCATCAAGTTGCTGCAGCAAGACAACCACCGAAGTATCGCGCGGTATTCGTGACTGCGCCTCTGCTAATAGCTCTGGTAATCGCAGACCGTCGGTTCGCTCTAAACGCGCAAGAGTCCTCATCACTCGATTAAAATTCTCAACACCTCGTTGCGGTGTGACAATTACCGGTCGCAAACGATTACTCTTTTCCTCCATAGCGGCACTTTTCAGTGCTGCCTCTCGAGTACGTAGGTCAGCCTCCCAACCATCGACACGTATTCGATCAGCCGCATCACGTCCATTACTCACGAGCCCAAATGGCTGTTGCATCTGATACAGAAGATGACAAAGCGAAGCGGCAGCGCTCATAGCTAGATCGCTTCTTACCGGCTCATGACGATCTGGATTAGTATCACGATGTAAGTCGATGACCAGGGTCGCGCCAGCCACTGAAGTTGGCTGATAGATCTTACTCTGCAATCTCCCCGTCTTCGCAGTTGCTCCCCAGTGAATGCGGCGAATCGGGTCTCCAAGTTGATACTCTCTAATACCTGCCATGAGAGTCGGATCTTCAAACATCCTGTAGGTGACTCGAACTTCACCTACCGGTCTCCTGGAAGCAATATTGTACCCAAGCATCGGGACAACTTTGGGCAACACCAACAGATAGACCGGTTCAGAAGCAACTCGAAACCGACGATAAAGCCCCAGAAAATCTCCAGTCTCCATCACGATAGGCCCGAGCTGGAAGTAACCCCTTCGCAAGGCTTTGACCTGGTAGCGAAACTCTTTGGTTTCCTGGCCACGCAAACTTGTCAGTAGGACCCGTTCTCCTTCGACGATGATCGAAGGTGGGGGACCGAACAACGCAGACTTTGGAATATTCTCTTCGACCAACAACCAAGGAATCCAAATCTTTCCTTCATTAGTCAACTGAACTGTAACTTCCACACTTTGCCCGATTTCAATCTCCGTCGCTGAAATCTGGCGAAGTGCCGTCGGATCTTTAATCCACCTGCTAGATAACCAACGTGCAATTACGAAAATGCCACCCATGGTATATCCGCAATAGACCAAGAGCGGCACATTAAAGATCAGGCCGAGCGCCAACAGCAATGCAATCGCAGCGACATATCGCATGCTTTTTTATCCTGTGGCAGATGAATCAGAATTAGCGATCATCGGCACAGCAATTTCACTCAGAATACTATCGACGATTGCTTCAGCCGTCACTTTACGGAGACGACTCTCCGGCTTGACCACCAAACGATGAGCTAAAACTGGTGCGGCAATTCTCTTCACATCATCTGGCTGAACGTAATCCCGTCCTCTTATTGCGGCCATCGCTTGGCTGGTTCGAAATAAAGCGATCGATGCTCGAGGACTGCCACCTAACAAAAGGTCTCCATGATGTCGCGTCTCTTGTACCAACTCCAGAATGTAATTTCTAATTTTCACATCGACATAAATGTCCTTAACAGCCTCTTGGCAAGCCAGTAATTCACCGGCTGAAGAGACAGGCATCAAAGAATCGAGAGGATGTGATTTCTCCAGCATTTGCAACATCCGCAGTTCCTCTTCCGGAGCTGGATAGCCGAGAGTGAACTTCATCAGAAAGCGGTCGAGCTGTGCTTCTGGAAGCGGAAAGGTACCTTCATGATCGATGGGATTCTGAGTAGCAATGACTAAGAAAGGAGGATTTAATACGTGAGTAACTCCGTCTACTGTAACCCGTCCTTCTGCCATCGCTTCTAACAAGGCTGCCTGGGTGCGTGGTGTCGTGCGGTTGATTTCGTCGGCGAGAAGTATTTGAGTAAACAGCGGGCCTTTCCGAAATTCAAACTCTGCAGTGCGTTGATTAAAGATTGATGCGCCAGTGATATCGGTGGGTAATAGATCAGGCGTGCACTGGATTCGTTTGAAATCGCAGCCGACACTTTTGGCTAACGCACGGGCGAGCATCGTTTTTGCGACGCCAGGAACATCCTCCAGCAGAATATGTCCTCCGGAGAACCAAGACACCAACGACAGAACCAACTGCTTGCGTTTGCCAACGATACATTTTTCAACGTTGCCGATGACTTTCTTGGCAACTTCAGTAACAGCAACCACTCAACGATACTCCTGTGAACCGAATTCGGGTTACTCACACTTCATAATTCAGAATAGACCATGCAATCACTTATTGAGCTGCGTTGCATCTGTCTTAAAGTGTAATCGTTGAAACACGCCAGCGTGACGCCAGTCCAGCATTTTTTTAGGGACTTTAGAATTTCCAACGATACTCGACGCGAATCCCAGCAATATCACGCTGGTCGAGCAACCATCCATACATCAAATCGGTACGAATTAAGGAGCGATTATTGATCGGCCTCTGATAGCGAGTACCTATGGCGTATTGATTATCGGTAGCTAAGCGAATCTGCTCGTTGCCGTGGATTCCCAGGGCTGCAAACTCCACAACCCACTGATCTTGAACATTATGGCCAAGCAGATTCAAGCCAATTGCACCTCCATAGGTATTGAATCCGGTTGCATCTAGAGTTGGATATCCCGTCAAACCATCGGTTTCGAAATTTATTCCCGTGTTTCTTAATACCCCACCCGCGCCCACTGCACGAGCAACCGATTGCGTTCGTCCAAACCCGTACCACATATTGAAATACGGCACAACGGTGTAAGGTGTTGCACTGACAAGTGAATTTTCCAGCAGTATCAAATTACCATCGGCTGTTCTTAAATCACGCTCCCCCTCTTGTCCATAATTCCCGATCCAACGAACCGAGTTGCTTAGCTTGTGGAAGTAGCGGCGGGTGAAGGCTAAGGTTGTGTTGTGATAACTTCGTCCTAAATTCTTCGTGTCATCTACATATGCATAACCTGCCTCGATATACCCTTCGTAAGCATCGATAAAC
>JAUMAI010000774.1:0-4278 GCA_032116775.1 Pirellula sp.
AGCCGTAATTGGCACCTTTTTCAAGCATGTAGACTTGTTCCCATAAATCCTGGCCATTTTGGCCAATCCAAATTCGCCCAGACTGGCTATCGGTCGTGATGCGCCATGGGTTTCGCAAGCCGTAGGCATAGGTCTCCGGTCGAGTCTTCTCACGAGCGATGAAGGGATTGTCCGCAGGGATCTTATAGCCACTCTCTTGTGACATCTGACTAACATCAATGCGGAGTACTTTCGCTGTTAATTCGGTGAGGTCCTGGCCTCGCAGATTGGTATCCGAATCGCTGGTACCATCGCCAGAGGTGATGTAAAGCATCCCATCTAAACCAAAGGTGAGGGCAGCTCCGTTGTGACCGCTCGATTCCCATTCGATAACCGTTTGCGCATTAAACAACTCTACTTTTCCATCGGGTGTGGTATTTACGCGATACCTAGTAATACGCGACCGATGAGGGCCACCAAACTTGCCGTTTGCGCCGACAAAGAGAAAGGGCTCTGTAGGAAAGTTAGGATGGAAGCAGAGGTCATAATGAACCGTATCATTGTCGGCCGCTACAACCAGTTGCTGTTCTGGGGCGGTTGAGCCGAATGAAAACCTTGAAATAGACGACGGGCCATAAGCAGTTTGTTGCGTGATCAGCCAGAAATGTGAACTTTTGGGTTCCATTCGGAGTGAAATCGGAAGATCGATCGCAAGATTTGGCCAGATGTTCTCGACGCTAAATGGAGGTGGTGGATCAGGGCTGCCAACAACCTGAGAGGTTTTCACGTGAGAAAGTAAATCCGGTTTTTCAGTTGGTGAACCGGTTATGGAGCTCGTTTGTGCTGGTCCCAAAAATGTTAGCGGACAAAACTTCTCGTGTTGATGAAAAGATGGTTCTGTCAGTGGTGCTATGCTGGTCAAATGTGGTTTGGGATATTTCCTGTCATAGTCGTACCGACAGAGTGAAAACGTCCATTGTTCGCCAATCTCTGGTCGGCCTCCCGTAGCTGAAAAATCCTTCCAATTAATTCGTCCCTCTATTTCCCATTCCGTATCGGTATCATTCTCCTGATCGATGGTACCTTGTACGTGAACAGCGGATTCAAACTGAAACGAAACCGAGCTCTTATGTTGTTGATAGGCATTTGGCTGACGAGCAGGGATAAAAAGATCCATCTGCGTATTGGCAGGGGTGACATGGAATTCGTAATAGCCTGATTTTTCCTGAGAAGGTTTTAGAAAGATCTCAAAGCAATCGTCATTCCAAGTTTGACTGTCTCGCTCGCGGAGAGTCGCTTTGAGGTCTGTGTCTTTAAGTTTCGCCCAGAAATAAAAGAACTCTCGGTCCCACAATAATTTTGCTTCGGTAGGGCTCTTTCCTGGGGGAGTTAGTTCCCCTAACCAAGCCATTCGAAAATTGCTTATGACTTCGGATTGCGACCAGGCATCGTCGGTACCATTTCCATCGATTTCAGGCGGTTTCGAGGCAAAGAGACAATGGTACTCATTCCCGAAAGCAGATGCTTGAATGGAGATAATACCGATTAGCAGATAGGTGAAGCGTCGTAGTAGTTCAGCAACAGGAAAATGGTGCGACATGAGCAGTGGATCCACTTACAAAGAGATATCCTGCGCGAAGGATAACCTATGTTATCATGGCCGCGGGCTGCTGTGTGCAATCATGCGAGTTATTTCCATGGCAACTATCGATTAGGGCAAGGAAGGATCAATAGGTCGCGAATATTTCCTAATCTGATCGAGAATCAAACGATTTTCAGGGTTTTGCGTCGTTGTCACGAGCGTCGCTTGCAGAACCCCTCCCAGCAGCTAGCCTGGAAACTATACTACACCGGGCTCCAGTTTTGGAAATTTGCGGTCTCCCGAATTTAATCTTCAAGAAGAAAACTCTGTCATGATTCGAGCTTCGCAGAAAGTGCTTCCGCAAGAAGAGCGGCTACGCCAGGGAGCATGGTTGTTCCTGGGCATGCTCGGCATATTCTTTCTGTCCTGTATGATTTTGTTTTTAGTGTATGTGGTGATGCGCATAGATCGCAGCGCAGCTCCTGGTGCGGCTCTCATCTTGCCAAGAAGTTTCATCGCAACTTCTTTTCTTTTGATCGCGATCTCGACAATTTTGCATATAGCTGTCAAAGCAGTACGCAGCGAGCAGCAAGTTCTTTTTCGGAGATGCATCGCTTTAAGCGTTATTTTGTCACTGATATTTATGCTTGCCCAGTCATTCGGAATGGGTGCACTGCTGTTCGCGCACTATAAAATCGACAAGCCGGGGCAGACGCTATACGGATTGACCTTTTTTCTCTCACTGGTGCATGCGTTGCATGTTCTTGGTGGAATGGTTTCGATGATTTGGGTGGCGATCAAGGCTTGGTTGAATCGATACGATCATGAACATTACTGGGGCGTTATCTACTGCACTTGGTATTGGCATTTTCTGGACGCTGTCTGGCTGTTCATGCTTGTCAGTTTTTGGGGAGCAGCCTTCTGGTTGAACCAGCGCTAAAGCAAATGATGGATGCTTTATCGGCCTAGTGGTTGTCCAGATTGCAAATAGGCGAATAAGTCAAGTACCTGCTGTTCGCTTAAATTTTCCAGCAGTCCCTCCGGCATGACGCTTTTGGGTGTTGCTTTCATATCTTCTATTTCGTCCCTCGGTAAAGTGACGCTCTGGCCGCCAGCTTCTCTAAGAGTTACGACTTCATCGTTTTGGTCAACAACAAAGCCAGTAATGATGCGGCCATCGGCTGTTAAGGCTTGGAAAGTTTGGAATCCTTCTCGGATCTCCTGACTCGGACGTAGGATACTTAGTAACAAAGTCGTCCGATCATCGCGATTGTACCGAGTCAAATCCGGTCCAATTTCCCCACCTTCGTTAAACAATTTATGACATTTGCCACAGTGTTCTGCAAAAAGCGTCTTTCCTTGATAAGGGTCGCCACCGCTATTTTGCAAACGGTCACCCCAGCGTTTTAGCTCAAGGCGTGTTTCTTCGTCATTCAGCGGTTTGCCTTTTGGAAGTAGTGTCGCCAATTGCTCCTGCCACTTGTCACCAGGGTGACTGGCTAAGAGATCACGTATTTCGGTCGAGATAGATTGTTGCGATATTTTTCCCATCGAAATTGCTTCTAGGAGAGCCGTTGCAGTGATCTCTCGTCGCGCCAGAACTCGAAGAAGCGATTGCTGCACTTCTGGCGGCAGTTGAGAATAGATTTCTATGAGTGATATCAACTCCGCTGGAGGGACAATACTTTCCAAAGCATATAGGGAGTCAATCTGTAGCTCGTCTGCCACCTTTCCGCCGATCAGTCCTTTTAATTCCGGAAGCGCCTTAGCAGAGCGAATGAGTCCGACGGTTTGGATTAATGATCTACGTTCGCTGAGTGGTGTTTGCGCATCTCCTATCAATTTCAAGGCATCTGCCAGTGCTTTCTCATCCCCTAATCTTAGGCGTAGTGATAAAGAGCCTCCTCCAGCCGCCAGAACGCTTTCGATAAGGTCATTTGGCAGGTCCAGTGAAACACGGTTGGCTATACCTTGATCGAAACCACGCAGCAGGCCACTCGTTGCTTTAGGATCTACCTCTAGAGCAGCGCGGATCATTTTTCCAACATCGGAGGCATCTTTTCGACTTTGGGTACTCAGGAGCTTTCTGACGATTCGCTCACCAACGGTGGCTACCATGAGAGGCGATTTCCAAGTCTCTTTTTCACCAAGCCATTCCATTAATGCGGTTCTGCCAGTGGTTAGGTGCGGCTCTATAGCCCACCACATCAGCAATGGAAAGTTAACTTCTTCATTCATGTGAGACTTGTTCCCCAAGGCCCGAGCGAGAGCGATTCCATCCTGAGGATTAAGTCTCTTAGCAGTGCAAGCTAGCTGACAGAGGACCTCTGGATCGGATTCCTGAGTTGCTAATTTTTGTAGCTGAGTCGCGTAGCGTCCTGCGGTTTCCGGCCAATCTCCGATCAATCGCACGGCCCACATACGAACCTCGCTGCGAGGATGCGCTAAAGCGGCTTGCCAATTGGATTCGTTCATTGCAGCTAGGCGAGTAAGAATCCATAAGGATTCCAGGGACGAGAAGGTAATATCCGATCGCAAATTCGATCGCAGGAGTTCAATAAGTTTCTGGTTGTCCTGTTCTGCGGTTTCTACGAGTTGCTCGCGAACGATGGCTCTTTGGGCTAAAGAAGGAGACTTTAGCATCTCTAACTTGTCTGAAAGTGATAGCTCAGATAGTGTCCGATTGGCTTGCAGCAGTCGTGGCTTTGCGGACGCAC
>JAUMAI010000774.1:4288-5747 GCA_032116775.1 Pirellula sp.
TACGAAGGCGATAAATACGCCCTGTCTCTGGATTTAGCATTCCCAAATAATGCTGACCATGCGCGATAAACTCCTCGCACAAATCGGCGACATAGACATTACCGTCAGGACCGACTTGGATATCAACTGGCCTAAAGGCAAAGTCCTTACCTGACAATGAGTTTTCCATATCCTCCGTCGCAAAGGTTCCACCACATCGGGTCATTTTGGATAAGACCACAGTCCCTTTCAGTGGATCGACCGACAGAAGCTGTTCGCGAAATCGCTCTGGCAATTGTAAATCGTTATAGCGTACTAGCGCGTGCGAGAATCTAGGAGTCGGTGGATGTTGCATATAACCGAGAAATCCATAAGCGTAGGGATTGCTCACCACACCATGTTTAAATTCATCTTTACGATAGTAGGCCCCCTGCCAATAGTGAAAACCACGCGTGTCATTTCCGTTGTGACCTGAATAGAGTCGTCCTTCACTATCGAATGTTACGCAAAACGCATTTCCGCCACCTTCTGCGAAAATTTCATACCGTTTCGTGGCTGGATGATAACGCCAAATAGCAGCACCTTCGCATTGCAGCGGGGGTTGATTTACACCGGTGACGGTGATCGAGCTACTAACCGTGCTACCCATAGCGCCGTAGATCCAACCGTCTGGGCCCATTCTCAAACTGTTGGCGACCGAGTGTGTATCTTCCATTCCAAATCCAGTTAGACGCACCTCTGGAGAACCATCTGCCTTCAGGTCATGATTGGCATCTTTATAAAAAAGTAGATAAGGTGGATTTAATACCCAAACTCCATCAGCCGTTGGGAGCATTGAGCTAGCGATATTGAGCCCATCGACAAAGCTATGATGTTTGTCGAATTTCCCATCACCATCGGTATCTTCGTGGACGGAGATTCGATCTTTACCTACAGGCCCGGTCGGTGGAGGTTGGGGAAAAATATCATAGACGGCACGATAGAATTTATCTCGCGAAACGATCTTCATACCTGCGGGATATGGGTATTGCCGATACTCCGCGATCCATAGACGGCCAGCACTGTCAAAGGCCATCCCCACAGGCTGACCAATATCGGGTTCGGATAGAACTTGGTCGACAACTAAATCTTCCGTGACTTGCATGGCTGCCAAACTCTCCGCAGGAGATAGATTGCGAGTTGGTTGCAGAGTTGTTGGGGCAGCGAGTGGGGCTGTACCCGGGGTCACTTTTTCAAAGACAGTATAAGCATCTGGCTGTGTTTCGATGGCCACTGGTTGAGTTATGGGCTGAAACCGAAAGAGCCAATTCCCCGCGAGAATAGCTTCTTCGTGATATGCCGCGATCGCTGGAGCTGCGATTGTTGGTCGGCTTTTCATTTGCGGCACGTCGATCGATACATCGATTTGCACCAATTGATCGCGTTTTAATACTCCGTATGGTACCGCCAAGCGATGATAAGTTACTTTCTGTGTAGTGTT
>JAUMAI010000775.1:0-4110 GCA_032116775.1 Pirellula sp.
CTAGCAGGCTGGGCGTCTCGGAAGGAAGCGTTACAGCGCCTGTCTCCGCGTTGCTGCTCCATTGCTAGCAGGCTGGGCGGAGCGAAGGCATTATAACGCCTGTCCCCGCTTTCCTGCCGGTGGGTGAGGTTTGCCGCGCAGCGCCTGTCCCAGCGTAGATGATGTTTTGCTGGGCCGACTGTCGTTTCGATTGACGAACGAATGTCCGCCTCTTCAGACCAAGATCTCCTCAATAACCCGTCCATGGACGTCCGTTAGGCGTCGGTCGATACCAGCATGTCGAAAGGTCAATCGCTTGTGATCAATGCCAAGCAGATGCAGCAAAGTTGCGTGGAAGTCATAACAGTACGCTTTCCCCTCAACTGCTTGATAACCCAATTCGTCGCTGGCTCCATACGAAATACCTTCTTTGACACCAGCCCCGCAAAGCCAAGTGGCAAACGATCCACCGTTATGGTCTCGCCCCACACTTCCTTGTGCAAACGGAGTACGTCCAAACTCAGTCGTCCATACAACAAGCGTATCTTCCATAAGACCACGGGCATATAAATCAGCTAATAAACCTGCAATCGGCTTATCGACACTAGCTGCGATCGGAGGTAGCTCCCCGATAATACTTCCGTGATTGTCCCAATTGTTAGCCGCTCCCTGCGGTCCACTCCAAACCTGCACAAACCGCACTCCGCGTTCAATTAAGCGGCGGGCCAGTAAACATCGCCGTCCAAAATCCTCGGTTGCTGGTACGGTTAGCCCATAAGATTCAAGCGTGCTACTTGTTTCATTTTTTAGATCGAACGCCTCCGGAGCGCTCAACTGCATTCGCGCTGCAAGCTCATAGGCCGCAATTCGACTGCGCAATTGACTGTCATTCGGATTTTGTTCCGCGAATTGGCGATTCCAGCTCTGCAACAAACCAAAACCATCTCGGTCCGCTGTACCTTGCGCAAAGTTTCTCTGGGCGGAAGGCTGAAGATTAGGAATTGGGTCACTGGCTGCGGCGTTTAATACCAAGCCTTGGTGCTTTACGGGTAGAAAACCAGAGCTGAAATTACCTCGTTGGTTATACGGTAAGCCACGTGGATCGGGTAACACGACGAACGTCGGTAGATTGTCCACTAGATTTCCTAAGGCATATGAGATCCAGGCCCCAAAGCATGGGAAGCCAGGAAGTGTAAAGCCTGTATTCATCATGTAACTTCCAGGACCATGCACATTTGTCTTGGAGGCCATGGACATTATGAATGCCATCTTGTCGACCCATCGAGCTTGGTGAGGAAATACTTCGCTAACCCAACGGCCCGACTCGCCATATTGCTGAAATCGAAACGGACTTTTCATCACCGCACCAGCCGGTGCTGTAAAACCCTCTGGTTTTTCTTTGGGACCTAAGTTTTGTCCATGATATTTTTCTAAAGCGGGTTTGTAGTCAAACGTATCCATCGGACTAGCACCACCATTCATAAACAACTGAATGACGCGCTTGACTCGGGGAGTATGATGAAGCCCACCATCGACTCGCAGCGGAAGTTCACCACCAAGCGAAATGGCCAACTCTTTGGTCTGGCCAGGTTCGTCCTGAGCCGCCAAAGGATCATTGGCCAGCAAGGCAGATAACGCCAACCAACTGAAGCTCTCACCAGTGTGCTTCAGCCAACCGCGTCTCGATGTAATAGAGCTGTCCATGGGGGTAGCTTTGCCAGTAAGCAGAGGAACTATTGCAAAATCATAAACTCATTGCTGTTGATCATAATACGCACAAGCGACGCTAATCCATGCAGCTTCTGATGCTCTGAAGCTGTAATTCTTTCAGCCTCACTAGGCGATCGAAGAAACAAATTCTGGAACGCCGCATCAATAGGATCCTCGGGGGCAATCCGCTGAAAATAATCAGCTAACTCCTGAGCCGCATAGAGCACAAAGTCATGGTTCCACAGCGCTAAAGCCTGCAACGGAGAAGCTGTCGTCGATCGGGTTGGTGTCAACTGAGCTAGGTCTGGAAAGTCTAGGGCTTCCATAAAAGGATCTTGGATACCACGATAGACAAAACGATAAATCGTACGTCGATGGGCCGCAGGTTGGGTCCAATCATAATTTGAGTAATCCACTGATGGAGTGATTTGAATACCGGGTCCAAGTTTAAACCATTGCGCCGCCACGCCACCCATTTGGAAGTCGATTGAATGTGCTAAATAAATCAGCGAGTCACGATAGGATTCCGCATCAAGTCGCTGAGTAGGACCACGCCACACCATCCTATTATCCGGATCGATGGATGAATTCGCTGGCAAGTTATCGGATGCTCGACGATACGCCTCACTGGTGACGATTAATTTATGCAAGTGCTTCATCGAGCCGCCCTGTCGACGCAGTTGGTACGCCAGCCAGTCCAGCAACTCCGGATGTGTAGGTAGAGATCCCATGCGACCAAAGTCATTAGGCGTATCAACAATGCCACGTCCAAAGTGATGTTGCCAAATACGATTGACGATACTGCGCCAAAAAAGTGGATTCTCTTGATGAGTTAACCAGTGAGCGAGAGCCACCCGACGGGAGGCCTCCGAATTCCATACGTCATCACGTGATAAATCGGTTGTCGCTGGACCATCTGAAAATCGACTGGGAGCATGTCCCAGACACGTCAACGCACCCGACTGGGCTTCGTCCATCGGTTTCGCGATATCACCTCGATTCAATACGTAGACTTTTTTCGGTGCTGTCCAAGGGGCATAAAAGCCGCTCTCCGGAAGGCTGTCGAATCGAGAGGCGGTTGCATAGACATAGGAAGGTGGAGGTAAAGATTTAAGTGTGCTGGCTGCAAATTGAGAAGCGACGAACGCGGCTAGTTCAATTTGCTCTGCATCGCTGCGTTGATCTCGCGGTACCGCTAATGCAGCTTGAACCGGTTGAGGTAATAGGGCCAATTGCGGATTCGACTGGTCGGTGACACTTAGTCGGAACTTGCCAATCGTATGAAAACCACCATGTAACTGGCGTAAATGGACAACAATGCGATCTGTAGCTTTCAGCTTCAGTGGTGATGCAAATTGAAAAATCGCCGTATGATCTTTGCCTACCTCAGGAAATATTCCCCACGCCGTGGTCGTATTGCCATCAATCGCATGGGCAATTGTCCATCCTGACTGATCAAAATCAGATACCGCCTGAGCAATCGAGATTTTTTGAGGTGTAGATTGGTCGGCCGGAATGTGCTCGATGACAATTTCGCTCAAGTGAAAGTTGCCATTGTCGTTTCGACCCGGACCACCCATCGGTAACTTGTCATCGCGGAAAACTTCCAGTCGTAATCCATTGATCTCTGATAAAGACGTTCGACCTGTAATGATACAGTTCTCGGTTGCCGGACGTGGACCTGTTGCTTCGATCAGTTGCTCCGGTGATGGCTTTAGTTCCGTACCCTCCGTTGTCAAAAGCGTATCAATCTGCAAGGGTGTCCAACTTGGCTTTCCAGTACCTTGCTCCGCTTCCCATTTGGTGACAGCTTGCTGCAGCGTGATTGTTTGCAATTGTCCTACATCACGCGTTTCGGCTGCTTGCTTCAGTCGTAGAGCTGCTTGGCGTTGTCGGCCGATTTCCGGATCAGAGTCATACGCGACATTGCCACGTCCTACTCCAGCAAACACCGCTTGTAGCGCGTAGTAATCCGCCTGCGGAATCGGATCAAACTTATGGTTGTGACAGCGCGCACAATGGACCGTCGTGCTGGTCAATACCGACATCACCTGTGTTACCATCTCATCGCGATCGATATAGTCGAAAGTGGTTTGGGCTGTCGCAGCAGTACTGTGATCCCAAGGACCTGCGGCCAAGAATCCCAGAGCGGGAATAAGTTCAGGATGGTTCGGATAAAGAACATCGGCAGCCAATTGCTGGCGGATCCATTCATCCCATGGAGTATCCTGATTCAGGGATTCAATTACGTAATCACGGTAAGGCCAAGCATTAGTCCTCATGACATCATGTTCATAACCATGCGTGTCGGCAAAGTGTATCCAATCAAACCAGTGACGACCCCAACGATCACCGTAGCGAGGTGACGCGAGTAGTCGCTCAACAAGTCGTTCATAAGCGTCAGGTGATACATCGCTCTCG
>JAUMAI010000775.1:4120-9801 GCA_032116775.1 Pirellula sp.
CTCGAACTCGTTTAGTTGCTCTGGAGTAGGTAGTAAACCATGTAGATCGACCATCAATCTGCGCAGTAACGTTCGACGATCAGCAAGTGGGGCGGTCGTCAGCCCCAGTGAGGAATGTTGGCTGGCAAGAAAGGCATCAATCGGATGCTCGGCCGTTCCGCTCGGAACTGCAGGTTCAATAATCGGTTCCAGTGACCACCATGGCGATGGTGTGGCGGGGTTAGGTGGTGAAGTCCGAGGATCGTGTGCTCCCTCGGAAATCCAGCGTTCGAGAATGTCGATTTGAGAGGCCGAAAGTCCCTCTTCGGGAGGCATGCGCAGATCGGAGATCTCACCCCGAACGGCTTTCAACAGCAAGCTGTCAGTTGGTTTACCCGGGATAATAGCGGGACCACGATCGCCTCCCGTTGTCCAACCACTCGCATAGTCCAGCGCTAGGTTACCACTGATCTCGCTATTGTGAGAGTGGCAAGAGTAACAGTGCTCCACCAGAATCGGTTCAACGTTCTCGACGAAAAAAGTGTTGGCCGGATTATCCTCTTCAGCTCGAGGAGTTTCGGTCGCTGCGATCGGTTCCTGTGCATTTGCATGGTAAGTCCACTCACGCCAGAAGCAGGCGAATGTCAATAGAACCAATAGTAACAGTCCAAGCTGACACTTCATAAGGCAGGTTGCCGCGAAAACTCGCTAAACGAGGTTGGGGAGGGAATGATTACCCTTAGGTAGGAGTCTCTATGTTATCATTTGGAGGCAGGGTGGGGGAAGTTTACAAGTGACTGAAAGCTATGATTCGGGGCAATTTGGCACAACCAGTTTGCAAAGGCAGCAGACGTGGAACTGGCAAAAATGAAGAAAAAGTCAGGAGGAGGTTGGGCAACCTAAGAACAAGTTGCCAAGAGTCGAATTTTGCAGTGGAACTTTCACAAAGCTGAAGTTTTACTTTATTTTGATGTTCAATCTCATGCGGGCTAGCGCACCAGCGCTGGAAAAAATAAAATTCTCACACCATCTTCATAAGAAATCAATGTAAAGCATTTTACTTGGGAGATCTTCGTAGGGGCTCAGGTAAAAGTTTATGGAAAGGCTTAGGTAATGAATCGCTCAGTTGTATTTTTCCAACAGTGGCGGCTTTTGACAGTAGCAATTGCTCTGGTGCTGTTTCAATTAAGTTCAGGTGTTCGAGAGAATTATGTTTTTGGTCATGAAGGGCATCAGCACTCAAATTCGGAAGATAAGATCACAGGCACTGCCACTGGTTATGTCTTTCATGATCGCAATGGAGATCAAAAGAAAGGTGACGGCGAAGAGGGGCTACCAGATATCAAAGTCTCCAATGGACGCGACATCGTCAAGACAGATGAGAACGGTAAGTATTCTTTACCTGTAACGGATGACTCGATTTTGTTCGTTATCAAACCAAGGAATTGGATGACGCCCCTCAATGAGCATAATCTACCGAAGTTCTACTATATTCACAAACCTAAAGGCTCGCCTGATAGTCGCTTTCCCGGAGTATTACCGACGGGGCCGCTACCTCAGTCGATTGATTTTCCATTAACACCCAGAGCGGAGCCCGATCAGTTTAAGGCTCTTTTCTTCGGAGATACACAGCCGAGAGATATCAAGGAAGTTGAGTACATCGCTCACGATGTAGTCGAGCAAGTTATTGCAGAAAATGCGCATGACGCTTCATTCGGTGTAACACTCGGCGACATTGTCTTTGACGATCTAGCCATGATGAAGCCACTAAATCAAGCCATCGCGTTGATTGGGATACCCTGGTACAACGTTTTGGGAAATCACGACATGAACTACGACGCACCCGATGATGTGCGGTCTGATGAAACCTTTGAGAGTATCTATGGTCCATCTTATTACAGCTTTGATCATGGCACAGTTCATTTTATGGTGCTGGATGATGTTGCCTGGGTAGGCCCAAAGGATGGTCAGAAGGGAGCATATAAAGCAGGTCTGGGTAAGAAGCAGATGGAGTTTATTCGTAATGATTTAGCGATGATTCCAGAAAATCAACTCGTTGTGCTGATGATGCATATTCCGTTGGTCGAAGTTGAAGATCGACAAGAGCTGTACCGATTGATCGAGAAACGACCTTTTGCTCTGAGTGTTTCGGCTCATACGCATTACATGGAGCATGTGTTTATTGGTAAAGAAGATGGATGGCAGGGGGCTGAGCCGCATCATCATGTCATCAATGTTACTGTCTGTGGAAGTTGGTGGAGTGGGGCAGCCGATGAGCGCGGTATTCCCCATGCTACGATGAGCGACGGTGGACCAAATGGATATTCGATTTTTACTTTTGATGGCTCAAAGTACGATCTTGAATTCCGCGGGGCAGGGCGACCGGCAAGCTACCAAATGTTGATCGATGCTCCAGAACGAGTTGTGTCTGCGGAAGCAGAAAAAGTAACTGTGACTGCGAATGTTTTTGGGGCTTCGGAAAGGTGGAAAGTTGAGATGCGCCTTAGCGATCAACAGCCTTGGGTTGCTATGAACGGTGGAAGGATACAGGACCCCTATTTTCTGAGGCTCAAGGAGCTAGAGGCTTCTAAGACACCACCGTCGGGAAGGTCTCTTCCTCAGCCGCATCAAAGCAATCACCTCTGGCGAGGCGTGTTGCCAAAAAATCTAATGCCCGGGGCTTATAAGTTAGAAGTTCGAGCGACTAATCCAAAGGGTAGAGAGGTAACGGATCACCGTACGATTTGGATTGATGCGAATCCTCAAGAGACAGCGAAGCAGGCCGATTCCAACGCAGCCAGCAAGTAGAAGCCTAGGCTAGGTGACTTGATTGACGTCAAGCGGAAAAGTCTAAGGCTCATCTCTCAGCGTTTCACGTTGTTATATAAAATGAAAAGAGGGCGAGTTGCAGTGGATCAACTCGCCCTTGAGAGGCTGGAATCTTTAAGAGGCGGAATATAGCGGCGGAATCGAGATTAGGTTGTTGCGGAGGATTTAAGGTTGCTGGTAAAGCCCACATTGGCGATCGGTGCAGGTGCACTAGGCGACTGTGAGTAGCGGTGCATCCCAACCATTCGATTATTCTGTTCGAACATCAGTAAGCCGATCTGCTGCTCGGTCAGATAACCTTCACGGATGGCGAGTCTCTCAAAGGATAGCGGACTGCTTTCTTGGAGATGTAGTAGGCGTCTCAACTGCTTCATTGACAGAAAGCCTAATTCAATTGCTAGCTGTTCAAGTTGCGGTCGATGTTTGAGAAGGTACTCAATTTTATCGATCGCTTCTTCGGCAGAAATGCTGCCTTCTCGATATTCAGTAATGATCTCTAACAAGTCCACTCTCCCCTCAGGTGCTTGAGCATAACCGGTTACAAACCTGCCGTTTGACAACACCAACGTTTTTGTGTGGCGTAGTCAGCATCGCTGCGTCGGTTTACGCGATGTATGCTAAGTCGCGGCAATGCTCTGGGAATTTGATTCGTTAGAGCGATGAACCGTCTATTGAATCCTAGGCTCTGCTTTAGAGTGCAAAGGGATGCGCGATCAGCTACAAGAGATTGATTTAGTGTCTAGGGGAGTTTGTGCGGAATATATGGGTTGTGACGGTTAGCGTTGCAAGGTCTCAGCATTGGCCATTGCGGTTGCCAGCGACTCGAGCGTTGCCTCCGGGGCGATCGCAGCAACATTACCGCCGTATTGTGCTGCATCTTGGGCGATATCAGTACTCAGTGCAGCAATCGGTATTTTCTGAAAGTACTCGCCCAGTAAAGTAGCCGAAGAACGAGCAATAGCTGGGCTAGTCAGGGTTAGCCAGTGGATTTGGCCATGTTGTAGGATTTCTGTGATCCCTGGATTTAATTCGGTGACATCATGGCTTTCGTAAGTGATAACCTCATCCAACTGGATGGAACGTTGGCGTAAATGTTCGCGGAAAGACTCCTTAGCGCGACGACCGCGAACCCAAAGGACTCGACTGGAAGGTGAGGCCGGTAAGGTATCTGCGAGTGCCGCGCCATTGAATAGCGTTGGCATGAAATCACAATGCAGGTGCCAGCGACCAAGTGCTTCAGCGGTTGCTGGTCCTACCGCGGCCAGTCGGATGCCCGCTAATTGTCGAGCGTCAAGTTGTAATTCCTGTAAGCGCCGCGCGAATTGCTCTACGCCGTGAGCACTGGTGAACACGATCCACTGGTAATGGCTGCAAGCTTGGATCGCGTGATCAAGCGGCGAGCGATCGGCACAGGGTGTGATAGAGATCGCCGGCTGATGGATAACTTGAGCTCCCATTTGCGTCAGTTCATGGGTTAACCGGTCCGCTTCGTTATCGGCGCGAGTGACGAGGATCGTACGGCCAGTTAGCGGAAGTGAGGTTTGGGGTGTTGGTTGTAGGTGAGGCAAGATCTGCGGAGTGGGGTCAGCATGCATGGCCACAGGTCCTACGATGACGAGGACGGGAGGTCGAAGTTTGTGGCTCGGTGTGAGTTCTGCGGCGACATCGGCGAGAGTTGTTCGAATGATTTGTTGATCGGGCCAGGAAACTCGACGCACCAGGGCAGTCGGAGTGGAAGGCTCTTTGCCAGCGCGAAGCAATTGCTGGCTCCAGCTCCCGGCAGTGGTCACACCCATGTACAGTACCAGCGTACCAGGAAAACGCGCCAAGGCCTCCCAGTCCAGTTCGGTGGCATCTTCCGCTTGTTGGCCCGTTATCAATGCAACGGCTGAGGCGTGATCGCGATGGGTTAGCGGAATACCGGTATAGGCCGGAACAGCCAGTGCAGCGGTGATACCTGGTACAATTTCTGCAGCGATATCATGTTGGGCTAAAAACTCTAATTCTTCGGCGGTGCGTGCGAACACGGCCGGATCACCCCCTTTGAGGCGCACCACGCGCTTGCCTGCCCGATAATGTTTGAGCATTTCTGCGTGAATCTCGGCTTGCTTCCAGATTCGGCAAGAGCCATGTTTGCCGACGTTGATACGTAATGCAGCGGGAGGAGCGTGGAGAAGTAGGCTGGGGTTCACCAAGCCGTCGTAGAGGACAACTTCCGCATTTTTAAGGGAATCTAGGCCACGAAGGGTCAGGAGTTGGGGGTCGCCAGGACCAGCTCCGACCAGGGTCACGGAGGCTGGGAGGGCTTGTTCGGGCAGCCTAGCAGGATTGTCTGCCGCTCGAAAAGGTTGGTTAGAACGGTTGGTGTTGTTCGAAAGGGGGGATTCTGACACTCTTGGCAAGGCTTTCGGAAAAGCAAAATGAGCTAGACAAAACGGTCGATAAAGATCATTATATTGCGTTTCCACATAAGAAAACGTCCCAATCGATTTGGATTTTGAGGTTATAGAGTCGAAATGCCAACCACTAAGAGTGCCAAGAAGCGTTTGCGTCAAAGTTTGGAAAGTCGTAGCAAGAACCGGGCTGTTAAGAGTAGCCTGAAAACTGCTGTACGCAAGCTGCGCGAGACAGTTGCGGGAGGTGGCGACGCTGCTACCGAACTACCTAATGTTTTTAAGGCTCTCGATCAGGCCGCCGCAAAGGGTGTTATTCATCCTAATAAAGCCTCACGTTCCAAGAGCCGTTTGAATACTTTGCTGAAGAATACAGCCAAGAAGTAATCAAAAAATACTTCGGTCAGATCATAGCTCTGGCGGATAGTATGCAAGATTAATGGAAGCGAGCCGCAAATGATGTGGCTCGCTTTTCGTTTG
>JAUMAI010000776.1:0-3690 GCA_032116775.1 Pirellula sp.
TATCGCCGCTTCTGGCGACGAGGTTCCGAAGAACAGTACCACTGACCAATTCATCGCCGTGATTTACAAGTGCGGGACGATTACGTGATCTCACTCAAAGCGGTCGTGACAAGCACCGTCGGCAGTTTTGTGACGTGTCACAGAATTGACCAATGAAAACATTGGGAAAACGCGATTCACCCGTCGTTGGTCCCGGCAGAAACGGCCAGAATCACCGAGCACGGGAGCAGCAATCGGCTACCTTCCAGTCTAGACCAGCATCCAGCATTCCTCTTCAGTTGCGATAGATGCTTCGGAGTCACCTTGATTCGATGACCTACCGGCCTTCCAACGCTCTTTCGCATGTTCTTATATCCTCCTAAAGTGTAAACCTAATTAGCTCCATTACCTTTACACATTGCCAACATCAGAGACCTTCAGTCCAACATACCAAAATCTGTTTGAAACGCAGTGAGCCGTTGGGTCTGGGAAACCTTCGGCTCCGTGGGAATGGTTTAGTCTTGCGTCAGTTCGTGAACTCTGTCCGTGACAAAACGACGGAATGATTCGTTCTGCACAAACTGCTTATAGAACTCAGTGTCGTCCATCGGACTCTGGTCCATTAGACTATGAAGGATGGTCTCGCCCTGCCTTGGCGTGAGTTCCAGCCTCGGGTAATCCGACAGCACATCGACCTTGTCGAGCCGGAGGGAGGTTTCGCCCGCGCCCAATCGTCGCAGAGACTGTCCCAACAAAAACGCCCCACCGGCAACGTGTGCAGATGGGGATGTGTGTCTCGCTGTGAACGCGGCTTCAGCGTTTCCGTTTCCGTATGCGTCTCCCCGGCGCTATTTTAGGAATTCTCTAGCGAGGAGTTCTTGATCTCGATTTACCTCGAACTTCGTACGAACCTTCTCAATGGAAACACCCTGCGCTAGCCAAATTGCAGTTTGGGTTGCAGTGGTGATGTCCTGGTTCGGATGTGAAGATTGATAGTTGCTGATGGACTGTAATAACGGCAGTAGACTAACCGGTGATGCGTCGCGAACAAGTTCTTCGGTCTTCGAGGGATTGTCCTTATCGAAGTCAGCACAGTATGCAAGGAATTGGACGGGTGTGCGACGCTTCGGTTGTAAGGAAATGAACGACCTCAAACCGTCTGACAGGTAACTACCACCCTGCAGATAGACCTTGATCACGAACATGTTTTGGCCACGGCCTCGATTGCGCAAGAACAACGGTTGCCTTAGCGAGACGTCCAGGGAAACTTCGGTGTTTCGCTGGTTTATAAGATATGCATCCACAGCTAAACCTGATGAGGCTCCAGTTCCCGATGCTGCTTCGAGGGCAACGTGCCCGCGATCAAGTGCGGCGGCCAAATCCTCAACTACCTCTTGTGTGAGCCCGGGAAGCAACTTCGGCGGGGGCACCGTTGGAGCACGCACAGGATCGTTAGAAGAGACTGACGGCGTGTGGGGAAGAGAACTCGACGATGTCCTAGTTGAGCAAGAGTCCAATGCGATAGCAATGAGTGCCATTAAGCCTAAAAGAAATAAAAGAAAGAGCTTGGGAGATAGTGCGAACATGCGACCCAAAAGCCATAGAAACGATCTTGAAGCATCTGAAGGTTTCGCAAGAATTTCCGACGGCACCTTTGTTTCTGGCTTGGGCACAACTGCCGTGGCAGGTCGTCGCGGTTTCGTCGCATTGGCGTCGTCGAAGGCAGTTGCTAGGAAGCCCCAACTGTGTGCTTCGCAATAGCTGCGTCCATTGCTGTAGCGTACCAGAGTAGCAGGTGCAATTATACCTGTTCGAGCCAGCCCGGTGATGCCATCATGATCGAAAGGCCCGTACTCCTTACCGTTGGAAAGGTAGAACCAAATTTTGGTCTGCGTCGAACTCACTTGTTGTGTGGCTTTGCTGACCCGCTCAGCCGAAATCATCGCCTCGATAGTCTTGAAATCCTCCTGCAATTGCTCGTTGAACGCGACATCACGCGACGTGAACCGCTTGCAGAGGTTCAGAATGTCCCTTGATAGAATCGAATCATCGTGCTCATTGAAGCAAGAAATGGCCAAGGACCGAAGCTCGGCAACAATATCCCCCTGGTAAGATGCGAAGTGGACTGGCAGCAGATTGAAAAGCTCCGGCAACGAGCGCTTCCGAAGAAAATCTTCAATCTCGCGGAGGCTGACTTTGCGCGAAGAGCCGCCCCTCACTATGGCTCGCATCTCTTCCACAACGTCGCCGAGTCGCTTGGACGCTCCTTTAAAGCACTGGTCATCGTCCTCTGGTTCAACCCAACGGCGACCATCGAAAAGTACTTCGACCACAGTCAACCGCCGCTCAGCAATGGCACGAGTTAAGACGCGACTGTATTGCTTTGCGAACGGTTTGCTCAGAAACGTTCGGAACCCATGCTCTCGATGCAGCAGTTCTTCTGTGTCACAAGGGAAGTAGTCGTCCTGGTACAGGAAATGTCGAATGTCACCCCGCGTTAAGAAGTTAAGCAGAGGTTTGTTCCGATATATTGCTAAGTGGTAACACCGTTTCGCTTTATCATCGAGTTCGTCCACCACTGCGATGGCACGCGCCTTGTCAAGAGAGTAGTCACCAAGCCAGCTCACTTTGCCGTCGTTGAGTTCGAGTTCGTGCAGTAATCGCTTCTTTGCCTGTTGGATTGCCTTCGCGTCCAGTCCGTTGGCAGCCGTCATGTCCGCGATTTGGAGCATTTCAAAAGGGCTGATGTAGAAGTCAAAGAACTTGTCTGATTCCACCAGCCCGCTTGCAGCACTAAGGGCTCGGGCTGCAAGTGGCACGAGCTTACGCTTTGTTGTCTCCAGCAGTTCCTTTGCTCGCTCATCGTCTGGCTTGAGGGCCAGGGCGCGGCGGCAGGCATCGGCGGCATCCGCATCTTGGGAAAGCTCCGAGTCGCTGTACACCCGCGCAAGACTCACCCAGGTGTTTGCTAAGGGCTTGGCATCCGCAGAAAGGCGAAAGTACTTCAGCGCTTTTGCAAGGTCTCGATACTTGTGGTAGGCGCTGCCGAGTTCATGGAGGTCGTACGAGGTGGCGACGCCAAAACGATAAATGTTTTCCAGTGACTTAATTTCCCCTTCCAAATCCTTTACCCGAATCACACCTGGAGTTCCGAGGACATCACCTACTGGGCGAACATCCGAGAACCCTAACGACTTCGCTGTAACTCTCAGGATCCCTCCAATCTCGCGTGTACGACGTTCCCCGACTGTCTTGACCGAATAGGCTACCAGTTGATCGAACGTCTTGATACCAGCGTCCTCTGCTGCTAAAGCGATGTCTGTGGCTTGCAGTTGCATGGATGGGTTTACGTCCCTGGATTCTGTTTGTGCCAAGGCGTTTGGAAGGTGGCGCTCTCGGTCATGCTTCTCGTCAACTTCGGTTTTGTTCAGCGGCAGGCTGCTGGTCTCCCCGCTGGCCACACTGGTCTTTGGTAACGGAGGCGGAGCTTTCGTAGGTATCGATGGTGGAGCTTTGATACTAGATGGTTTCTCTACTCGCGTAATGACACCGCAATGTTTGCAACGCACCCTACGACCGAGCCATTCTTCTCGCAATTCGTATTTCGCATTGCATTTGCATTGCCAAACGGTCACAGACATCGACAATCAACCTTTATACCGAGCCAGCAAATATCGAATCTGAACGTACCCAGCTCAAAATCAGTCTCAT
>JAUMAI010000777.1:0-6258 GCA_032116775.1 Pirellula sp.
ATCACTCGGCGTAGAAAGGGCAGGGCCGGAGTACTTTCGTACTGAGGCTCAAAAATCAGCGTGGGAGAAATGGCGTGCCCGACAAGTCGACACGAACTCCAAAACATCGCTGATAACATCCCCTGAGGATCCGCTCTATTATCTAGGCACAGTTGGCTGCGTAGCCTTCGATGCAGAGGGAAATGTCGCTGCAGCCACGAGCACCGGTGGCATGTTAGCGAAACGCTGGGGTCGCGTTGGTGATTCTCCAATCATCGGAGCAGGTACCATCGCGGATAATCGCACCTGTGCCGTTTCATGCACCGGAGTCGGTGAACAGTTTATTCGCCACTCGATCGCTCACGACGTCTCCGCTCGAATGCTTTATGCACGCGAGAGCCTCAGTGATGCCACCGAAAATGCGATCCATCGAGTCTTACCAAACGACACGGGTGGCCTGATTGCGGTTGATAGTCATGGAAATATATCGCTGCAATTCAACACCCCTGGTATGTCACGAGGGGCAGCAGATTCCAAAGGCCGCTTTGAAGTCGCGCTCGGAAAGCAATAGCAAGGCACTGCGATCCCAACACGCCGCCACGTATCGCCAATGCCGAAACCGAAATAGGATCAGGGAATGTGGCGCTCGCTGAACTCAAGCAAAGAACCACCTCTTGGATTCGAAAACAAAGAGCGTGAATTCGCGTTTTGTAACCCCACCAAGAGGGCTTAACTATTTCGAATTTACCGCTGAGGGTTGGCCAACTCGATCTAAACAGCGACCAATCTGTCGCACAGCCTGTCGCAGTCGGTTTTCATTCTCGACCAAGGCCAATCGCAAATATCCCTCACCCGCAGGCCCAAATCCACTGCCAGGACTAACAGCAACATCTCCTTTTTCGAGTAGCAACATGGCGAAATCCATGGTGCTCATCGAACTTGCCCATGGCTCGGGAACTTTAGCCCAGACGAACATTCCTGCCCGCGGTGGATTAACTTCCCAACCAATTCGGCGCAAACCTTCAACCAACACATCGCGACGACCTTGATAGATCTTCGATTGAGCTTCGACGTATGCTTCGGTATCGCGCATCGCCACAATGGCTGCTATTTGAATCGCCTGGAACATGCCGTAGTCATAGTAACCTTTGATCGTCGCTAACCCGCGCACCATCTCTGAATTACCAGCACAGAAACCAACACGCCAACCGGCCATGTTGTAACCTTTGCTCATGGTGGTGAACTCAACACCGACGTCGATTGCACCAGGAGCTGACAAGAAGCTCGGAGGGCGATATCCATCGAAGGCCACATCCGCATACGCAAAATCGCTAATCACCATCAAGCCATAACGTTTAGCGAGTTTTACAACGTCAACAAAGAATTCAGGTTCGACGGTTACGGTCGAAGGATTGTGCGGATAGTTAATAATCAGCAACTTCGGTCTGGGATAAAAGTGCTGACAGGTATACGCAATGTTCGATAAGAACTTCTCACTGTTGGCAACTTCCAATGCCACCACACTTCCCGAAGCAAGCACCACACCGTACATGTGAACTGGGAAATAGGGTGCAGGTATGATTGCCACATCTCCGGCACCGATAAGTGCCAAAAGCATATGGCTAAAACCTTCTTTGCTTCCCAGAGTTACAATCGTCTCTGTTTCCGGATCTAAGCGAACCCCATATTTGCGCAAATACTTGCTGGTCAGTTCTCGGCGAAGATTCAGAATACCATTGGACTTGCTGTAGCCATGGTTGTCCTTGTCGAGCGCTGCCTCGGCTAGCTTCTCGATCACCATTTCATGTGGTGGATCGGAGGGATTCCCCATCCCTAGATCAATCACGTCGTTGCCGGCTCGGCGTTTTTGATAGAGTAAGTTGTTGATGCGCCCAAACATATATGGGGGCAAGCGATGGACGCGAGGTGCAAATGTCACCTGAAACGGCTGTCCCGTGGTATCGTTCGGTACGGAAATCGGAGGGGTATCTGGTTTTTGGACAGGTGAGTTCATTGCCCGCTGCTCTCTCATTCTTTCTGGCTATTTTCCACCGCTGAGCTTGGAATTGATCGTCCAGCTTTGGTGGAAAACTTGGCGGAATTCGCTCCAAACGCTGTAATCGCTACGAATTCCAAGACTCATTCTTCCCTTTTTGCGTTCATCGGGCAATGCGGGATCTGTTCAAAAAGAATGGCGTGGAGAAAAAGGGTGGTTTTGGCGATCGACGAAGGCTCCCATAAACAAGCCGAAACACCACTTCGGCACCCCCTTAACATGGGAAAACTCTCCCTAGTACAAGGCGCAAAAAAAAGGGCACTAAGGTTTGACCCTTAATGCCCCAGTTAACATGAAATTACCGGTTTTCTGCGACTGCTACGCTCTCGGATTTACTTTTAATTACCAGATTTCACCGATTGCCGTGCCCATTGCCTTTAAGGGGCCTGAAAAACCGCTAACCACAGAAGCGACACAAATCACTTGCCTATGCAGTAAAGCGCATCAAAAGTCCGAATCAATACCTTCCCATCGACTAGAACCGGAGTGGCGACAGTCTCACCAGGCACCGTGTTGCTGGCCAGCAACTCATATTTATCACCTGTTCCTACCACAAAGATCGCACCATCCTCACGTGCCATGTAGAGCTTATCGCCGCCAACTACCGGCGAACTGTAGTACTTCGCACGGCTTCGAGGCAGAGAGTCAGTCCAAATATCTTTTCCTGTTTTCACATCGATGCATGTTAGTTTCCCATCATCTCCCAGGATGAATGCCTTATCACCAATGACCGTAGGGGTTGGTACGTCCGATCCCAGGTTATCGCGAAACCAAGCAACGCGTTGATCTTCAGCAACATCCTCACCGATACGAATCGCTGTCAGCGATGCGCCGCGGGCGTAAGGACACAAGATCAGATCGCCAGCGATTACAGGCGACGAGATCGAGCGGAAATATTGATGCCCTGTTGGATTAAAACCGCCCACTTTCCACAACATCTTGCCAGAAGCTGCATCGTGCGAGGTGAGATGGTCGGCCCCTAGTACCAACAATCGCTTACCGCTCTTGTCGCTCATCAAAGTTGGAGTGCTGTAGCTTTGAGCTGCCTCACTTGGAGCGTCTAAGTTACGATCTTGCTTCCATAGAGTTTTACCGGTGGCTTTATCTAATGCGATCAGGAAACTGGGACCGGTTTGCATTACAGTCACGACCACAGCATCTTCGGTCATCACTGGTGAAGTGCCTAAATCCCACCAGAGTGTATCTTCAGCAACTTCTTTTTGTAGATTGTGATGCCATAGCAACTTGCCGGTCGCATCGGTACAGGCAATGTCACCACTTTTGAAATATGCCGCGACGTACTTACCATCCGTCACAGGAGAAGGATTACTACCCGTTCCATTTCGATGCTTCCCTTCACGCGGCGCTCCCATCTCAGTGCGCCACAACTCTTTCCCTTGCCAATCTAAACCTATCAACCAGTTCTTATCTTCACTGCTAGCGGTGACGAAAATGTGATCATCCCAAACCGCTGGCGTTGATGCACCACGTCCAGGCAACTTGGCTTGCCATTTCAAAACCTCACCTTTTCCATCTTCAATCTTCCATTGAATAGGAAACTCACCCTTAGCAGCCTGTCCATCTCCATTAGGACCACGCCAACTTGGCCAGCGATCTGCAGCGCAAACCGAAACCGATGCAAGCATGACCGAGCAACTGAAGGTCGCAACGCGACAGATTTGCCGGCCCAACCGAGGCGCTGGATGTGAAAGGAGCGACATTGATAAAAGAGATAGGACGTTTGATTTCATAGGTGGGCTCGATACTAAATCGCAGAAGGTCCGGTGCTGGAGGAGCACCGTTTGGTAAACGCAGAAACTGGGCTCTGCAGACTCTTTAAGATGAGCGTAATTGCGTCGAGAATCAAGCCTTTCGCGCACTTCTTGACCGGAAGTGTTCCACAAATCGTAAGCATTCTTCGCTGAATTCCGTCATTCCGGCGATGGTGCTAGTTTTTCCGCTTCCCCCGATTTATAGAAGGGATCGAGCGGATAACACCCGGAGACTCTCCCTTGTCTCGGAGCGGTTGTGCATTCACTAAAGGTGCGACAAATCAGTTTTCGTGATGGTTGTTTGCCCGCCAAAGCATCGGCAGGTAACTCTGGATAAGAAAGCACCATTCGCCCCAAGCCAACAGCGTCTACCCACCCCCGTCCCACAGTGGCTTGTGCGACCAACGGAAGAAACTCTTGGAGATACGTGTAGCCACTGCCGACGATCGGCGTCCCAGGAACAGCTTCTCGAATCTTGCGGCACAGATGCACGTGACGGGCAACTCCTAGCAGAGGATCTTCCGGGGGCTGATATCCATCGCTCGGTGGAAAGATAGCTGGTCTCTGCAAATGCGGATTGTAGTAAGGGCTTCCCAAGGTGATGTTAAAGGCCGTAACCCCTTCGTTCTTTAAATCCTGTAGCAGACGAATGGGCTCGTCGGTGCTCACTTCGACTGGATGATTCAGGTCACAACCAAAGGCGTATCGATACGGTAATTGTGATTGATAATCCACTGGCTCACCGACTTCATGCCCTTGGCGAAAAGGGGGCATATCACACAGACTGATACGAACTCCGATTTCCAGCAAAGGAACCTCGCTGCGAACCGCTCGAATGATCGATCGCAGCAGTCTTGTCCTACCTTCGTAATCACCACCATAGACTCCAGGTCGCGTATAGCTGCTGAGGGATTCATGAAGTAAATAGCCGTGACATGCCTTCACATCAACAAATTGATAACCTGCCTCTGCAGCCAGCTGAGCCGCTTTAACATAATCACCAATCAAATCATCCAGTTCCGAATCGCTCCACACAACAGATTGATCTTGCGAGTCAATTCCAAACTTCGAATCGAGCAAGGGATGATGATACATGATGCGCGGCTCCCAACGCTTTGGATCGTTGGGCTTACAGAATCTGCCGCTGTGAGTTAGTTGCAGGCCTATCACCAAGCCATCCAGCGAGCTAAACCTCTCTTGGTGCGCATGCAGCAACGTATCTCGAAGCAGGCTCAAACCCTTGCGATTCTCTGCGATCGCCATCGTTTGCCGAGGATTAGCCCGTCCATCTGGCCTCACAGCCGCGGCTTCTCCACCCCAAATCCACTTGGCACCACTGATTCCAAAGTTATGCCAACGTCGAATCGTCAGTGGAGAGGGACTACCATCATGATTAGCATCCCAACCTTCCATGGGTTGAATTACCCAGCGATTACCGATGGTACATTTACCCATAGCAATCGGCCTGGCCATGGGAGAATCCTCAGCCGCGCTCAGCAGTGTTTCATCGATAGGGATGACACACCCGAGTTCGTTCATGCGAACCTGAAATCGATCAACGGTTCGAATCTGAGCAACTTTTTGATAACTAACCATGCGCAACCTGCTGCTTAAGAATCCTGCTCCAAGGTCAACTTGGCAAATTGCAAGACAAACGAACGACTTAACCCATCACTGAAAAACTCAACCGTCACCGTCTTGCGAAGGCCTTTACCAGAAGCGGATAAAATCTTGCCAGAACCATACGTTGGATGACTGACAATAGCCATCGGCTTAAAGGCTTCATGAGGGGCCTGCCTACCTGGACTGTCTGCATCCCCTAAGTCGTTTGCGGTTCGCAAACGCTTAGAAGCTAACATCTCTGCTACCCTATCGGAGGCGGCAACATTAGGGCCGTCGGAATCCCGCTTTCCACTCGAAGCCGTCCACACCTCTAATTCATCGGATCCCGCATCCATAAAATGCTGGGCTAAATGATCGTCGCCTCTCGGGGGACGACTACCTCCAGCCCCACCTTTTTGACCGCCCGTTTGTCGCTGACGACTCGCAGTATTTGCTACCCCAGACTCTCCATCAACGACCTCATCCTCGCCAAAATGCCGATCGAAAAAGTCGCTGAACTCATCGTCACCACCATTCCAGGAATCATTGTAGACTTCCCAGTTTTCCGTCAGATCAGTAATCTGCATTTCCGCTCGTGGCAGTTCCATCAGAAACATGCTAGCCACAGCCAAATTGTGATTCCCTCGAAATGAACGTGACTTAGCGCAACTCAACTGCAATTGCTCGCGAGCTCTGGTCATACCAACAAACAATAACCGCCGCTCCTCTTCTAATTGCGATGGATCTTCGCGACTGCGACGATGCGGCAAAATATCTTGCTCCACAGCGATAATAAACACAAAGGGAAACTCTAAACCTTTAGCCGCATGCAATGTCATCAGTTTCACA
>JAUMAI010000778.1:0-2089 GCA_032116775.1 Pirellula sp.
ATATAATATGAAACTCATAGCAATAGATTTATTCAGTGGTTGTGGTGGTCTTACAGAAGGAATGCACCAAGCCAAATTCAAAACAGAAATAGCTTTTGAAATAGACGAAATTGCATCAAAGGCATATAAGTAGACCATCAAGGCTGGTCCCATCATTCCCACCAGCACACCGATCAAGTCAACCGAGGCCCAATGCGATGTTTGGCCAGCCTCCTTGCTCTCCCGCCACTTTTCAGACTCCGGCACCATCAGCCGAATAAAGAACGTCAAAATCGCGGGCAAAATACCTAAGAGCATCATGATGCGCCACCCTTGATTCGCCGTCAGATGCTTGATCCATACCTCCGACAAACCGAGCGATGCCAAAACTGTTTCAATACTTCCCAAAACCTCAGTGAGAGCTAACCCTATAAAACCTACGATCAAGTAGCCAACATTAGCGGCAGCACCTATCCAACCTGCCATCGCTGCCCGCGAGCGACTAGGAAACATTTCCATCACCAAGGCAACACCCAGCGACCACTCACCACCCATACCTAATGAGGCGATAAAGCGAAACAACCCCAGCTGCCAAGGAGAAGTAGATAAGCCACACAGAGATGTGAATAACGCATAGGTAACGA
Source organism: Pirellula sp. (assembly GCA_032116775.1). GTDB lineage: Bacteria > Planctomycetota > Planctomycetia > Pirellulales > Pirellulaceae > JAFLCP01. The sequence goes on from JAUMAI010000778.1 coordinate 624, forward strand.
TACTGATAGACATCGCACGGACACGCCCGACGCGATCACCTAGCCACCCGAATAGCACACCACCGGTTGCGGCACCCACTAAACACAATCCGTTGATCACACCCAACCACCGCGCTACTTCGGCCTCACGCTGAGGCCCCAGCAAATCTTGAATCGCAGGCCTTCCGACGAGCGAAAACAATCCCATTTCCGCTCCATCGAACATCCAGCCCAACAAGGCTGCCGTTAATGCCAAGTAGGCACCACGGGTAGCAGTGGCGGAGCTCGAAGCCGTAGCATCCTTTACCGGTGATGGCATCTCGAAGAGCTTTCTTTAAAAGGGAAGAGGAGCGGAGGTGGGGTGTTGCAATCTGAGACCTCAAATTGTGATGACATCGACCCCAACATGCAATCACCAGAATAAGGCATCAGCTGGACGCGATCCTTTCTCTGATGGTATCGTGACCTTCCTTTTGACAAGCTGGCCCCATTCTTGGAGAGCGATGAGCTAATACTTGGCAAAAACAGCTTGTGCACCTCATTCTCAACCTCGTCGCTGTGATTCTCAACCTCGTCGCTGTGCTCCCTCGGCCGCCCACAAGCTGCCTTAACTGGCTCTACCCGACCATATTGATACACAGGCTGCTCTCCGCGAGACTTGCAGGGACTGTTTCCTCGATCGCTCCCCTCGAAGATTGAAAGCTCACGGGACCTAGCCTTAATCCTAACAATTTCAAGCCACACCCTACTTTGGGCCGATTAAATAAGAGAAAAAAGGCCTGCTTCTCTTGAAGATCTACCCAATTTCGCTTGTATTGCGTCTTGCGAATGGTCACCTCATACTACACCATTCACAAGCCCCTTACCCTTGCCCGCTTCAAGCTGACAACTCCCCTACCCATCGATTTGCTTACTGCTTATATACTGACCACAACTTCCATCGCCCTTCCGGTATGGGCTCTTACCAATAGATGGTGATTCATGCATTCCTTTGACACGTCCAGTTCCGACTCCTCATCCAACCCCAATGTTCCATGGTGGAAACTTCTGAATCGTTATCATTGGTTCGTGCTGACAGTGGCCGCACTCGGTTGGCTGTTCGATTGCTTGGATCAGCAGCTTTTTATTTTGGCGCGACCTGCCGCGATGGCGGAACTTGTGCCCGGAACAGAAAATGCCACACCAGCTGAATTGGACAAGCAACGTAAAGCTGCAGGCGATATTGCAACTTCTATCTTCATCGCTGGTTGGGCACTGGGAGGCTTGGTATTCGGCATGCTCGGCGATCGGCTTGGCCGCGCCAAAACAATGATGATTACGATCCTGCTCTATTCCGCATTTACCGGTCTCAGTTCGTTTGCTACTGGGATTTGGGATTTTGCCCTTTATCGCTTTCTGACTGGCTTAGGTGTTGGTGGTGAATTTGCAGTAGGTGTCGCGCTGGTCGCTGAAGTCATGCCTTCCAAGGCGCGTCCCTACTCTCTAGG
>JAUMAI010000778.1:2159-4135 GCA_032116775.1 Pirellula sp.
CAATATCTCCGCAGCGTTTATCAACCTCGGCTTAGGATTGGCTGCCGAAGAGGGGCTACCTTGGAGCCCTTGGCGCGTGATGTTCCTCGTCGGTGCTCTACCAGCTCTATTAGCATTAGTCATTCGTCGCAATCTTAAAGAGCCAGAGGCTTGGCAAAAAGCGCAGCAAGATAACGTCACCAAAAAACAAATGGGCTCCTACTCAGAGTTATTCGGTAACCCACTCTATCGAAAACACGCCTTGCTAGGCTTGGTCCTGGGATGCTCGGGAATCATTGGTCTGTGGTCCGTGGGCTTCTATACCCCGGACTTGATTCGCGCGGTTCAGACACCATCCGTCCGGCAAGCTGTCATCGATGAACTAACTGCCGAACATGGCCAGCCCATGATGGATCGTGTTGTTAAGGTCATCAACAAGACAGAAGATGCTCCCAAATTAACCAGCGACGAGCAAGCTGTCCAAAAGCTAGCCGAGGACCGTATCAAGGGGCGTCTCACACGCTGGCAAAGTTACACTTCTTTGATGATCAACGTCGGTGCTTTTTTTGGCATGTTCGGCTTTGGGAGTTTGGCACAAAGAATCGGCCGCAGACCAGCATTCGCCATCTGTTTTATCGCTGCGTTCGTCAGCACAGTCGTCGTCTTCTACTCACTCAAAGAACTTTGGCAGATCTTTATATTGGTCCCTATCATGGGCTTCTGCCAATTATCGCTCTTCGCTGGATACGCGATTTACTTCCCTGAACTATTCCCGACTCGCCTTCGCTCAACCGGCACCAGCTTCTGCTACAACGTCGGCCGATTCGTGGCAGCTTGTGGTCCCCTAATCAAAACCTATCTTGACTCGCTATACACTGGCCCAGACGCAGGTCGCTGGACCGGTATCACGATGAGTTTCGTATTCCTGCTCGGTCTATTCATTCTCCCATTCTTACCAGAAACTCGGAACAAACCGCTTCCCGAGTAAGGAGTCGCGAATACGAATTATCGAAACCACTAGCAAGTGGGTTTTGAAAAGTATCTCGAACACTGCTCAAGCCAAATGTCCGTCGATCGAAGGTCACTTTGGATTGAGCAGTATTGTAGTTAAGTATTGCGTTCTCAGCGCAAACTTAACCCTGACTAGGTATCACAACCAACGAACCCCTAGAGCGACGATCAGGGAACTGACCAGATTCAGAATCAGGCCAACCCGTACCATCTGTTGCTGAGATATTCGACCTGTACCAAAAACGATGGCATTCGGTGGGGTTGCGACTGGCAACATGAAGCCACAACTTGCCGCCAGAGTCGCTGCGATCACCAATTGCTGTGGTGAACCACCGATAGCGACAGCCATTGCAAAGATAATGGGAGTAAATGCAGTAGCGATCGCTACATTACTTGCCATTTCCGAAAGAAATACAATCGACAACACGATGGCAAGCAGCATCCACTGTACAGGCCAGCCTCGCAAAACTTCTAAACCCTTCTCCATCTCGAAGACTAAACCACTGCTCTGCATTGCTGCGGCTAGCGATAAGCCACCACCAAAGATCAACAATACACCCCAAGGAAGATTCTTGAGCGACTCCCAATCGATTAAAAACTTTCTCTCGCGAATATTCGCAGGCACAACAAATAACAGCAACGCTCCGGTGATCGCAATTACCGTATCATCAACGCGTGTTAAAACATTATTTAACCATCCTGTTGAGAGACCAGTAATCGGACCTCGCAAAATCCAACTTGTGGCTGTGAATAGAAAAATCCCCAGTACGAGCCATTCCTCGTAGCGAATGGCTCCCATTTCATTCCATTCCTTTCGCAATTCGTGTGCAGCGTTCGGTGAAGCACTTCGAAAGCCCTGGCGAAAATAGATCAATAGAATGACCCAGGTACTCAGTAATGTCACTAAAGCGATTGGTCCAGCTATGACTAACCAACCTAAGAAGGTGATTTCGATCCCCTGCTGTTTTAACACAATCAACGCCACA
>JAUMAI010000778.1:4145-9418 GCA_032116775.1 Pirellula sp.
CCAATCGTCGTAGCCATTCCTCCGATCGTCGCTGCGTAGGCTATCGATAAGAGCAACATACTTGCGACTGCGCCTTCGCGATTGGAACGACTCGGACTATCCTTCTCGCCATCGCCCCGATCGAGCCAACGACATATCCCAAGCGCAATCGGCAACATGATAGTTGTCGCGGCCGTATTGGAAATCCACATACTTAGAATAGCGGTCGCCAACATCATTCCAAGTAAAATACTGGCTCCCGATGTTCCCAACAGCAGCATCAACCCGATCGCAAAACGACGATGAAGGCCCCACTTTTCAACCGCAAGTGCAAGTATGAAGCCGCCCATATATAGGAAAATATTTGAATCACCGAAAGGAGCAGTGGCGGCTTGTATCGGTGATAAACGCTGGGTCGATTGCACTCGATCGAAAGTTAATTGCTGCTCAACAATGTTTCCTTGAGCATCACTGGAGACGACTATGACTTCTTGCTCAGAAACAGATTTAACTTTTCCCAACAGCATTACCGTGGGCTTTAAATCTTCACTGGCCTTTTGAGTAATCTCGACCACTTGGCCAACGCGCGGCCGGCCTGCATCCGTACCTAGCACTGGCAACAAGACAATGGGAAGTAATGCAGTGGCGGGTAATGGTATCGCTTCGGTTATCCACCAGATCGCCATCCAGACACCCACCGCAGCTGTAGCAGCCGCAGCATGTGGCCAAGAGCTGATCCCTAACGAGTAAACACACAGCGCTGCAAGGGGCCCAGCCGCCAGACAAACGACATGCCACCATGAACCACTTCGACCTGTATTATCATCAGCCACGACTGGGCACCTGCTTGTCGGCTCAAATGACGGGAATGATCTCAATGAAAAGGCATCGCGGCTTAGGCAGGCAACACTTCACTAAAGAAGCGAATCCAATTGCCATGCATAATTGCCCGAATCGCTTCATCGCTATAGTTACGCTTAGAAAGCAACTCCGGAATTTTTTGCAGATGAGCTATGCTCTGAACATCGGCAGGGGTCTGTTCGAAGCCATATCCACCATCCAGATCGCTTCCAATACCAGCGTGCCAATGATTTCCAGCGAGTTGGCATACATGGTCGATATTGTCGACAACTCTCTCCATGGTAACTTCAGGCTTGCTGATACCTCGCACCCAACCTGGCTGCAACATGATGGCATCAAAAGCGGCTCCGATGATTCCTCCTCGCTTGATGACATGTACCAATTGCTCATCCGACCATTGGCGTTGCCAATCGCAGAACCGACGCGCATTCTGATGGCTCGCCAACACTCTTCCAGGGAACAGATCGGCAACCTGCCAGAACGCTCGATCGGATAAATGAGTCATATCCAATGCCATTCCAAGCTGACCAATGTGTTCCAATAAAGGAATCGCTTCGCTAGTCAAACCCACTTCACTTTTCGTTCCTCCACCATATCGATTTGTACCATAGTGGGTAATTCCAATAGCACGCAGACCGTGGTTATACCACTCGACGATCATTTCTGGCTCTAATACAGCATCGCCACATTCCATGCTGAGAATGAATCCAAACGGCAAACGACTTACATCTCCCTGTTTCATCGCTGTTTCGCAGGCGACCACATGCGAAGCCAAATCGCTTTTAGTTCGAATCATTTGCATGGCACCTAGTCGCTCCATGGCGCGATAGTAGGCCAGATGTGCATGTGCAATCGCATAACAAGCTTCGTATGTGGTGTAACCAAACGTATGATTGACTTGCATTTCTTGCCGTGCCAACAACGTAGCAATCCCAATATGGACGCTACCTTTTTTCATCTCAGGAAAAGTTATGGTTGCCTTCCCTCGACCAGGATCTGTCATACCGAGCGCGCGTTCCTGCACCTGTAAATCCTCTAAACTGGTGCGCAAATCGCGATTCCAATCAACAGCGTTTAAGGCAAGATCGAGATGAGCATCAAAAAGTAACATGGGTATCAACCTGCTTGATTAGGGGCGGGTAATTTTGAATGAAATCTGTAGCAGTAGCAGGAAATATGACTCAAAAACCGCTAATATGCGAGTCCCCGCCCTGTATTCTTAATCCTGCCGCCCCTCCCGATATGCAGAGAGCCAGCATGAACAACAGACCGGCAACCAGTCATATTCGCTACAGCATGCTGTTATTGACGATGATGGTCGCCATTATGCTTTATCTGGATCGCATTTGCCTAAGCATTGCAGGCGAATCTGTGCAGAAGTCGCTGCAGCTAAGCGACTGGCAAATTGCTTGGCTACATAGTGCTTTTTTTTGGTCTTATGCCTTATTCCAACTTCCCGCAGGCTGGATCGGCGATCGCTGGGGAGCACGTCGCATCCTGACGATTTATGTGATCCTATGGTCGGCATGCACTGGGCTCATGGGACTCGCCCAAGGATTCGTAGTTTTCTTTCTACTACGCCTTGGTTGTGGAACGTTCGAAGCAGGTGCTTACCCAGTTGCCGCTGGAATCGTATCAAAATGGATGCCACCCTCTGAGCAAGGAAAAGGTAGTTCGATTGTTGCCGTCGGTGGCCGCCTCGGCGGAGCCATCGCTCCCGTTCTTACTACGTTTTTGATGGCGAGTGCAGCAGGACTCTCTCTCAATTGGCTGGCTCAGGGACCTTGGAGGCTACCATTCCTTATCTATGGCTTGATCGGAATTGTTCTAGGCATAATCTTCTGGCTTTGGTTCCGCGACTCACCACGCGAACATGCCAGCGTAAGCGAACAAGAAGCCAACTATATTCAATCAGGTTCGCACATCAAAAAAGAGCAGATAGGCGCTCCTCCCCTTACTGCGATGCTCACCAGCCTTCCCTTATGGCTCAACTCGTTTGTGCAATTTACGTCAAATTTCTGTTGGGTTTTTATTATCACTCTCTTCCCGAAATATTTAGGAGACGTTTTTAAGACATCGACAGAAAGTCAAGCTTGGATGCAAGCGATACCACTCTACGCGGGCATCGTCGGTATGCTCTGTGGCGGCTGGGCATTGGATGCTCTGATTCGACGCGTTGGAAAACGCTGGGGCTATGCGATTTCTCTCAGTGTTTCCCGGCTGTTATTGGTCGTCGCTTTTCTGGTATCTGCTTTTCTCGGAGATGCCTGGAGCATGACAGCCGCTATGGCTCTAGTCGCGCTAGGAACCGACCTCGGTATCGCTGCCGTGTGGGGCTACTCGCAAGCCGTGGGTGGGCGTTATACGGGATCCATACTAGGCTGGGGAAATATGTGGGGCAATCTTGGCTCCGCAGTATCTCCGTTAGTCTTCACCGCGATCCGAGATTCGTTCGATAACAAATCAAACGGCTGGGTTGCGGTCTTTCTTGTCTGCGCCTTGCTGCAACTCCTCGCCGCTTTCGCGTCCTTAGGAATCAATGGGGAAAAGCGACTAGAAGACACCGCTTCCCAGAATTGAATCCTCGCTACATACGCACCAGCCCGCCAATCCGAAAATCACCAGAACGACTGGTTACTTACCGGTCGCTTCGTAAAGAGGCAAGTGACGATAATTAACTTCTAAAGACAAGAGATTCATGGTGGTCACGTAGAGTCGTCCACCATATTTGCCCCACAGATCTGGAACTTCACCGAGTGGGTTCCAACTACCTGCCATTTCGCCATCTTTAACTTGCGTGCGAACTAGCATGGGATAAAGATTACCATTCCATTTCTCCCAGTAATTACCACCCATGTGAAACATCACTTGAGTAGAGTAATACCAGTAGTATGTATCGCGCAAGGACTGCTCCTCATTACCCTCACTTGGCAAGTAATCGAGCAAATAATTTGCGCCCCGCATGACCTCTTCTTTGTCGCGTTTATCCCCATTGTATAGACTCATCAACAAACCGACGCTCGTCATAGTCGGATTGGGGACTAGGCCATGCCGCTGACTTGGCGTTTCCGCCGCATTGGGATTGTAGCGGTAAAGATACGATTGCTCCCCTTCACCTTTACTGGAAACAATCCATTTGCGAATACCGGCTCGCGTACTATCAGGTACTTCGAGACCAGCCAGTTGGGCACTTTGTAAGGCCATCATAAACCACCCTGTAACACTGGTATCCGTTCCTCGCCCGGGACGATAACGCCAGCCACCTTGCTGCGGATCTTGAGAGGCAACCATGAAAGCCACCGCTCTTTGGGCAGGCTCTTTGAGCATCGGATCTTGAGTCATCCCATAAGCTTCGCATAAAGCGAGCGATGCAATACTGTGGCTATACAACCAACCATTCTGATCGGAGGCGGGATCTTGTGGCAGATAAAGGTCGCCATTAGGTTTCTGATTTTTAATCAAGAAGTTGATGGCTTTGCCAACAACAGGAGCGTATTTGAATTGCCTATGCGTGTAGCCAGCTCCTTGAAAAGCAAGTACAGACAAGGCCGTTGCTGCCGTATCACTGCGAATCAATACCTCCGTATCGTAATCCTGTAACCGCCATCGCCCATCCGAACGCTGCGAGCGCGCTAAAAATGCTAGACCAAGTTCTATAGACTCTTCCGTCTGCGGCCCAGCTGGTCCACCCGATTCGGAAAGATCACCAGCTTGCTTCATTCGGTCGATACGTTGCTGAAACGCAGGCTTCGGTATCGGTACAGAACTTCCCATGGCTCTTGGTGCGCCAGCCAAGTCACGAATGAAACGTTGAGTTACCAACTCCTGCGTCACATTTAGTGGCTGTAGGGCCTTGCGTTCAGTAAGTCGGCTACCGTTTTCCGCATCCTTCAATAAGCCACCGAGCCCCTCAACCGCCTCCAACTCGAGCGGACGTTCTGCAGCCGAGGTGCTGGCGTTTTGCTTTTGAACATCGCTAAATTCATCCAGTGCAGTTTCTGCTGCAAGTCTGTCGCTCGAATTGATACTTGGACCAGCATTACTCTTACTAGCTTTATCTGAGTCAGACTGTGACTGTGTTGCTGATTTGTCTCCTCCTCCCGCACTCTCAGGAATTTCGATTTTTTTATCGCTGCCAGGCCGACGAATAATTGGCCCACCAAGTTGTTTGCCTCGCGACAATGGTGAAGCTGAAACACCACCGGAATCACCCAGATTGCTTTCAGCTAATGCGTTACGACCACGACGCTGAAATGGTAGGGCGGCAGATTTTTCAGCCGAACTGTCAACCATCGCCAGACTTAGATTGTCCTGGCCAGATAATTGACTTGGAGAGGATACACTCCCCCCTGCCCCACTTCCCATATTTCACGTTCCATCATTAGCTAGAGAAGCAGGTGTTATATAAGCAAGTTTGGCTAACTGATCACTTT
>JAUMAI010000779.1:0-7847 GCA_032116775.1 Pirellula sp.
GCCATATCGCGGGGTGAAGATCAACTTGATTGATACGCCTGGCCACGCCGACTTCGGCGGTGAGGTCGAGCGCGTAGTGCGTATGGCGGATGGGGCTTTGGTGTTGATGGATGCAGCAGAAGGTCCAATGCCGCAAACACGTTTTGTGTTGTCCAAAGCACTGGAAGCTGGCGTGCGACCTATCGTGGTTATCAATAAAGTCGACCGGCCTGATGCTCGTCCAATGGAAGTGCTCGATGAAGCATTGACACTACTGGTAGATTTAGGTGGCGAGCGATTCTTAGAAGATTTCTCATACGTTTTCGCCTCGGCCAAAGAGGGTTTTGCAACCGTTGATCCAAAAGTTCGAGGCACCTCTATGGAGCCGCTACTCGATCTTGTCTTGCAGAAAATTCCAGGCCCCGAAGTGGAGATGGAACGTCCGCTACGCATGCTTGTGACGAACTTAGATTGGTCCGAATATGTTGGTCGTATAGCGGTTGGGCGGTTGCAGTCTGGCACCGTTACCAAGAGCAATGCAATTGATTTGTGCAAGGACAAATCAGTGGTGCCTGGCACCCTAACTAATCTCTTCGTGTTCGATAAACTTGGGCGGGTCGAAGTTGAGGAAGCGACAGCGGGCGACGTGGTCGCCATGGTCGGTATGGAAAACGTCGAAATTGGTGACACGATTTGCGCTCGTGGATTTCCTGATCCACTGCCACGTTTGAAAGTGGACGAACCAACGCTGGAAATGATTTTCAGTATCAATAGTTCGCCATTTGCTGGTCGCGAAGGTAAGTACGTAACGACTCGGCAACTAAGAGGACGCTTGGAAAAAGAACTCGAACGCAACGTGGCTTTACGCATGCGTCCACTGGACAATGCAGATGCCTATGCGGTCAGCGGACGTGGCGTTTTGCACTTAGCCGTGTTGATCGAAACGATGCGTCGAGAAGGATTTGAGCTCTCGGTCGGTAAGCCACGCGTGGTGCTCAAAGAGATCGATGGTAAAACGTGCGAGCCATTCGAAGCGTTGACTGTGGAGGTGCCTACGGACAAAGTTGGACCTGTCATGGAAATGGTGGGTAACCGCCGCGGTATGCTCGATGAAATGACGCCGCGTGGCGAATACACGATGCTGCGCTTTAGTGTTCCTGCTCGCGGTTTGATCGGTTTGCGAACGCGAATGTTAAATGCGACGCAAGGTACCGCAATCATCAACCATCGCTTTTCAGAATATCGTCCGATGGAAGCAGAGGTACCAAGTCGCGCTAACGGTGTGCTGGTCTCAATGGTTACGGGTAAAGCCGTTCCATTTGCTCTGTTCGGCTTGCAAGAACGTTCCGAATTGTTTGTGTCCCCGGGCCAAGAAGTCTATGAGGGGATGATTGTAGGCGAGAACTCCCGCGACAACGACTTGACGGTAAATCCATGTCGCGAGAAGAAACTCACCAATATGCGTGCCTCGGGTAGTGATGAAAATGTGATTCTCAAGCCTGCTCGCCAACTCTATCTCGAAGCTGCTTTGGAATACATCGAGGACGACGAGTTGGTTGAGATAACTCCGCAGACGATTCGCTTGCGAAAGATGTCGCTCAAAGAGAGCGATCGACGCCGCCAAGGTCGAGCCGCTTCGTTGGTATAGTTTCAGGATTTCCAACGCTTCAGTAACGCAAGTCACTGTTGCCAAAGGGTACGATAAACCAAGAGCCAACTCGGACTTACCGAGTTGGCTCTTCGCTTTTCAATATCGGCGGTAACCGTCGTGTCAGAAATTTCACGGTTCACTCGGATCGTTATTGTCCTTCCGAGGAAGGAATTAATAATCCTTTGGCGAGCCAGCGTTTGGGAATGAATTTGGCAAATCGTTGAAGCTGCTGTTCCAAGCGTCGTAGGTCGTCAGGTTTGACAAGCCAGCTCGAACGAACTGCCAACACAATGAACGCTGCTAAGCAGAAAGCTGAGAGCGTTGCGCCTGCTAAGATCGTTATGGGGCCCAGTAGGCTAATCACCAACGCTCGATCGATGGGACAGCCAATTACTTTAATCATGTAAATGGTCAGCGCGAGAACGATGCCATTAGCAAGCCATGTGGCAGTGACAGCTCCTGCTAAGCCAAAGGCCGGTATAAGACATGCGTTGAGCGCTATGTTCGCCAGCAGACCAAAGGCTGCAACAAAAACTACGATACGCCCGCGTTCAGCGCACCAAATATAGTTTTGCGCCATCAGAAACAGAGCACTCCAAATGGTGATCAATAGGCAGCCTGGTTGGACTTGTAAGCCTAGGTCATAGCGTCCTTGTAGTACGATGTCATAAATCCAGGGAGCAGGCAGCATAAATCCCAAAGAGGCGATCCAAAGTACCAATGAAGAGAGTTTAAGTCCGTCAGTAATTCGTAAGCCCGCGGCGTGACGATTGCCGGATTCCCAGTCGGCTGAGATGTAAGGCAACATGGTGCTGGATAACAGCGACGCTAAGCTGAGAAGTAAGAGTGGAAAAATACGGGCCGCATGATACTGCCCTAGCAAGATTCGTCCATGTTCCAAGCCATCTTCTAGCCAATACAGAAGCATATATCGATCAGCAACATCAAACATATTGGTCAAAAGATTCATAGACCATAGAGCGATTGCGTAAGGGATGAGACGTTGCCACATTACCTTCGCTGAATGGATGGGAGAAGGATTTGGACCAGCTACATTTTCTTCTTCTGCTGACTTAGTTGTTGTTAATAGGGAGAGAACCGGTAGACTGCCGATCAAATAAGAGATGCTAAAAGCGACGACAACACTTTCCCAGCAAGGCGATATCAGCAAAGCAGTCACGCCAACTAGGGTGAATACCAAGCTATTTAAAAAATGCATCTTTGACACAAGGCGAATTTTACGAAGGCCTGTGACTAGCTCGGTCAAGGAATTGAAGAGAATGACTGAGAGCAAGCTAACGCAAATCAAAGCAATACTGCGAGTGGATTGCTCAGTTCCTGTAATCCATTCGGTCAATGGTCGAGGACCGAACAGCAACAAACCGATAAATAGCGCAGTGCAGAGACCACTGACCAAAGCGGTCTGTGAAAGGAAGATTCGCAACATGCCACGTTGTCGATAGTACTCAACGTACCTGGCATACGAACCTGGTAGGCCCACGACTGCTAGAGGAGCAGCTAAAAATAGGAAGCTTTGGATCAGCGACCAAATTCCAAGTTCACTGTCCAGCAATAACCAACAAAAGAATAAGTTGCGGGCGAACCCAAGACCACGCTGTAAAATATTCGACGCTAGAAGTGCTAGAAGACCAGCCCCCAAGGAGTCCGCTTGCCAAGCTTTGGCCTGATTTGAGTTTGGGTCAGGATTAGAAGGGGATGGCATGACGGATTAGCTGGTAGAGGCATGACGCTTCGAAGGCACTGATTTGTGAAACCGTAGGTCACCCTTTGAGATAAGCTTCTCCACAGCCAACATGGATAGAAACATGGCGTACGGAGAAGTCGGGCAGCGCGCAGAAGATCCGGATCATGACGATTATGACGTTTCAGTTCGACCCAAAGTCATAACTTAGAGCGCTGGTCCAGCGTTGGCGTACGACTTGAAGAGTGCGTCGATTTATTCCACAGAAGCTTAATCGCTCGCCACAGGAGGGGATGATTTTTGTCTTGTAAAACAGCTTCGCTTGTCAGTTAGAACATGACTTCTAGTGGAACATGTAGCGGAAGAAGTTTCCGATCGGCTCATTGGTGACGTAAACGGTCGGTGTTCCGAACAGGCCACGTCCAACGGCGACGTTCGCATTTTGAGTTCCCCAGTTCGCTAGTGAGGTATAGCCACTGTTGTTGGGTGTAAAGAGCTGCGGTGCCATGTTGGGTGTTACTGTGGGAGGCACGATATAACCTGGAACACCTGGGTATTGAGGTGTGCCTAGTGTGTTATTAGAAGGAAAGACACCGCTACTGCTGTTGCTCGTTCCATTGTTAGCCAGCGTGTTTGTTGGAACTGTACCAGTTGGAAGTGTTGAGCTCGCAGTGCTTGTGTTGCTCCACGGGGAAGGTAGGCAAGGATTGTTGCTGGATGCAACATACGTATAAGGCATCTGAACTTGACGCGGTGGAAGGGTGACAAAAGGTTCGCCAGTGACGTAACGCGTCTGTGGAGTTGGAGTGATGGTGCCACCAGATAATGGATTGGCAAGATTGGTGGTTGGGGTGATGCCGGTGGTGGTTCCACCGGCAGCAGGTGTTGAACCAAAAGGTTGCGCGACAGGAGCAGGATTGATGCTGTTAATGCCGGGCATGGGATACGCGGCTGCGGGAGGCGTCGCTGGCCGAACGCCATAGCTGGGTAGGCTCGGATTTACGGCGCCAGTTGCGTTCGTGCTACCTGGCGGAAGAGTGCTACCGAGTGAGCTGCCGCCCGAGTTCAGTGGTTGCGGCATGGTCGGCAATACATTGACAGGAGGAGGTGGCGCCCCGAATGTGCTACTTCCAGAGCCAAGGCTACCGGTACTGCTCGGTGGTGAGGCTGCAGGATTGTAGCCAGGAGGCAGCGTGCTACCTCCTGGTTGATTAAATGGCATGGTGGGCAGAGCCGGTTGTTGGGGTTCAAAGTAGCTTGTATGCACAATTCTGGAATCACTTTCGTTCAAGAGAGAACGTTCTCTGGGGGCTGCGATTTTGGCCGTATTGGCTGCCGCTTGAAAGGCCGCTGTCGTGATCGCTTTAGTTTGTTGAGATGCATGAACGGATAGTGGTGGAAGCCAATTTTTTTTCACTGAGGTTTGGGATCTTGCACTGGCCAGCGAGACAGCTTGAGGCTGCTTGATAGGTCGGGTTCCCGACCTCGCTGGCGCGACAGGACGTCGTCCTGTTGGTATTTCTTGATCTGAGTTTTCAAGAGAATGATCAGTCATTGGCTGAGCAAAGGCTGGCTTTTCCGGCAACGACTGAGCGTGCCCTTGATGGACCAACTGAAACAAGGCAATCAGAAAAAGTATCGAGGTGATAGCCGAATAATGCATAGTTTCAGGCTCCTGCTGCCATAGCTCTCAAGGGCGAAAGATCGCCGTGCTAGGGAGAATAGGTAGCTTGCGAAGATGCGCCAAGATCAATCTAGGTTAGCTGTTTGGAGGAACTGCGTTGAGGTGATTGGTTTGCCTAGAATCAACTAGAGCAGCGTTATCTCGGCATGCAGCTATCAAGGGGCTTCGGGTTGGTAGCTAGCAATATTCGCGGGTGTCATTAGGGAAACGAAGACACAGGTAATGGAAGCGGCTTAGTCATGAGGTCCATTTAAAATACAAACAGATTGCTTCTGTACTGCCGCTGGTATCTAGCGATCCTTGGCAATCTTGCAGTTGTCCCAAGCGTTGGCCATTGGAATTGATATCGAATTCCGGAGTGGACCTTACTGAGCTTCAACTTTCTTGCCAAAGAGCAGGAGCATGGTGATCATGCCAATGGTCCCTAGTATCAACAGTAGCCAAGCGGGGACACCAAAGCCGATGGGAAGTGTACCAAAAATAATGGCAATCAAGCCAACGCTCAGAGCGTAGGGCATTTGGGTATTAACGTGGGCTATTAAATCACAGTGTGAAGCGCGTGCCGACAGAACGGTCGTATCGGAAATCGGGGAGCAGTGATCTCCGAAGATCGCACCTGCGAGGACCGAGCCGATGCAGGCGATCATGATCGGATCATGAACACGTGCGGATGGCTCAATGTTTACGAGCATTGCCCAAACGGTTTGGATGGTCAAAGGTATGACTAGGCTCATGGTGCCCCAGCTAGTACCTGTGGCAAAGGCAACTCCACATGCCAGTACGAATGTAATGGTTGGCATTAGGGCCAGTGGAACGCTGCTACTGATCAAAGTCGCTAGAAACTTGCCGGTGGCGAGGAACTCATCGCCAGCTAGTCGGCTTAAGGTCCAGGCCAACCAGAGGATAGTGAGAGCAGGTAAAACATGCAAAAAGCCAGTAACTAAATGTTTATGGAGATCGATGACAGTCAGTGATTTCTGCAGGAGTACCATGACAATAATCGTGACCAAACCAGCCAAGCTGCCGTAGAGCAGAGCGATATAGGAGTTGCCATTTCCGAAAAGAGTTGCCCAATACTTCCAGCCTTCTAACGATCCGAGAGCTGTCGGGTCGCTACCTGCCATACCTGTCTTGATGAGAAGTCCAAGCACGACCGCGATCGTGATGCCGATGGGTATAAAAGCATTCCATAAGCTGCCTGGTGGAACCGTTTTGTCCATTGAATTCTGGTCTGCGGCACTACCTTTAACACCTTCGAGCAGTGCTTTTTTTTCCGCGGTGAGCATATTGCCGTAGTCGCGATTGAAAACGGCGATTAGGAAAACAAAGATGAGCATGAAGATGACATAAAAACGACCAGGTATCGTTTCCAGGAAGATTGTAAAGGACTCGCCTTCAAGCTCCTGTCCAACATTTTCAAAGCCTGTTTGGATAGCAGAGATCTCGGTTGCGACCCAAGTGGAGATAAGAGCTATACCTGAGACAGGAGCTGCTGTGCTATCGACAATAAAGGAGAGTTTTTCACGTGAGATACGGAGGCGATCGGTGATCGGGCGCATGGTAGAGCCAAGCAATAGTGTGTTGGCATAATCATCGATGAAGATGATGAGTCCTAAAACATAGGTCAGTAACTGACCACTGCGGCGTCCTCGAGCCAATGGAGCTAGCCAAGTAACAATTGCTTCCATACCTCCACTCGCATGGATGATGGCGATCTGCATGCCAAGAAAAATCGTGAACGCGAAAACGCGTAGATGGTCCTCCATAGCGAGATTAAACCAGAGGTGTTGTTCGAGCGTCGCGACGACCCACTGGCTTAGTTTCCCGAATAGATCAGGTGCTGATTCAGATGAAGTGGGTTGAGGTACCGCAGCGGTGGGCTGGCTAGCTGCTGCAGAAGGTTCTGCCGTTGTCGGGGCTACCGTAGGCTCCACTTTGGTTGCTGCTGGCGCAAAGGCGAGGATCAAGGTTCCAGCGACGATACCAAGCATCAACGAGGGGATAACTCGCTTACTAGCGATTGCCAGGACGATGGTCAAAAGGGGTGGTAAAACAGACCACCATCCAAATGAAGTGCCTTCCACATGCCTCTCCCACTAACAATGTCTCGTGTGGTGGTTCCTCTCAAGCACACACAACGTAACGTTTCGGTAGAGGAATTTAAAGCTCGGTAGGAGATATTTGGAGCAGCTTAGGGACGCGATAGCTGCAGCGGGATTATCGCCGAGGCGCGACATCCAGATTGAGGTTGGGAGTTCAATTCTAAGTGGCCTCCGAGGACGTTGATAAAGTGATTAGCCTTACAAAGTCCCATACCTAGGCCTCTTCCAGCTTCACGACCACTATAAAACGGATCGAGTGCATGGCGTCTCGCCTCGATCGAAAGTCCAATTCCGCTATCGATGAAGCTGAATTGAATCGATTCGGCTGAGCTATTCAATTCAACAACCAAGGTTCCTCCTTGGCGAATAGCTTCCAGGGCATTGCAGTAAAGTATATCGAGTACTTCATGTAGCAATGCACGGTCACTGAGTACTTGAACAGGTACAGTCGGTAGGCGGGGCACAATCTGAATAGCGGGTGTGATCAGTCCCGTAGGGGTGTTAGTAAGAACTTGATTTACTAACTCCTTTGCATCGAACCATTCTAATTGCACATCTGGCTGTTTAGCGCACTGCATCAAGTCACCAATCATTTCGTGAGCTCGATGCGCTTGTTCGATAATGGTTGAAAGGGATTGCTTATCTTTCGGTGAAATGTTGGAGTTCAACAACATTTGAGCTCGAGTTGAGATATTGGCGAGCGGATTGTTGATTTCGTGACTCAACCCA
>JAUMAI010000780.1:0-4371 GCA_032116775.1 Pirellula sp.
TTATCGTTGGTATGCAGACTCGGCCGATAACTCCCCTGCCTCTGGTGGTCGAATCAGCGTGGGTACGGGTTTGATACGATTCGATGGTGTAGGTAACTTCGTAGCGGCTTCGAACTCGCTGGTAGCCGTGGATCGTTTGGGTTTGCCGTCGGAATCGCCACTGCAGTTCAATCTCGATTTTAGTTCAATGAACGGTTTGGCTGTCGATGAACCCTCGATGATCGCCGCTCGACAAGACGGTTCGCCGCCTGGGGTGCTATCAAGCTATTTGATCAGTGAAAGTGGACTGATTCGCGGGGTGTTCTCCAACGGTGTGTCTCGAGACTTGGGTATGATTCGTTTGGCTCGTTTCACCAACCCAGAAGGTTTGGAACAGCGAGGTCAGAACCTCTATGCTCAGGGTATTAACACCGGTTTGCCAATTGAAGGTAGTCCTGGTGAGAACGGTATCGGTAGCATCGTGTCTGGTGCGTTGGAGTTGTCCAATACCGACATCGGTTCGGACTTGGTGAACTTGGTTTTGGCTTCTACCCAGTATCGTAGTAATTCACGCGTTATTACGGCGACTCAGCAGTTGTTCGATGAATTGCTCAATATTCGCCGTTAATCGCACCTTAGTAGCTAGGGAATAATTGCAAATTGCGGTTATTTCCTAGTTTTTGGCAATGCGCAATGTCGACAGTCTAGTTCCAATTCGCAGTTGGGTCATATCCTGGCTGTTGAGCACGCGACGAAGTTGTTCTGTCAATGCAGGTTCGTTATTGGCAGAGACTGTAAATGTTGGATCATTGAACCTAAGGGTGATACCATCACCATCTTGCTGCAAGCTTCCCTCTCGAAAGTTGCAACGACTAATTTCCAGCAACTCCGCTGTAATTGCTTCAGGGTGAGTTACTAAATCGATGGGGCGGCCGAATTGCACTACACTCCCTTGATGCAACACAAGTACCCGGTCGCCTATCTCTAAGGCTTCGTCTGGGTCGTGGGTAACATAGAGCATTGTAATTCCAAGTTGGCGCTGTAGTTCACGGATCTTGCCTCGAAGGGATATTCGCAGACGCGTGTCTAAATGAGTCAAAGGCTCATCAAGCAAGAAAATTTGAGGTCTTCTTATCAAGGCACGAACGATAGCAACGCGTTGTTGTTCACCGCCGGATATCTGATGAGGAAGTCGGTCAAGCAAAGTGGTTAGTTCAAACCATTCAATCAACTTCAGTAATCTCGCTTGTTCGTCCGCATGTTGATGCTGACGCTGCTGTGAGAGGTTGAAGCAGATATTCTCTTGTACGGAAAGGTGCGGGTACAACGCAGGTTGTTGAAACATCATTGCGATATTGCGTTGATGCGGTGCGAGAGACGTGATGTCCTTAGCGTCACAATGAATCGAACCTGTGTCAACATTGTCTAGCCCGGCAATGAGTCGTAACAGTGTTGTTTTTCCCGAACCGCTAGGTCCGAGTACGGTGACTAGTTCACCGGCTGAGAGTTGTAAATCCAACGGATGGATCGCAGGCGTATTTCCATAGCTTTTGGATACTTGCGATAAATTCAAAATCACCATGTCAGAGTCCTGGCGGCAGTGCCATCCACCAACGGTCCGCAGATCGAAGCTTATAACACGAGTCGTTAAATTGTATGCCCTGCGGGAGGTTTATCGATGGGGGTGAGATTAGGGAGAGTAGCGATTCTAAGTGATAACTGGATAGATGTTGGTCTGTTCCTTGTGTACCGCGTAGAGCATTTAACACAAAAATGCCGAATACTCCACAGGAAATGTACTGATTTCAGTACATCGCCAGGAGAGACGTTCAGCGAAAGAGAGAAGTCCCATGCATAGCGCAGGTGGATTATTGCGATACTCACTAGCGTTGGCTGTAGTAGGCGGTCTGTTTGGCACCCTGATGGGGCAGACTACTGAAAATTCGGCGAACTCAGCGGTGAAGGCGAAAGCGACTTCTGCAGAGAAAAGTTCCGTTAATCGATTGCGTATTGCTTTGGCACGTGAACCGGTAATACCCAACAAAGCAGTCAAGGTCGAGGAAAAAGAGCCGATCGATGTGGATGCCATCGACTTGCGTAGTGAAGAAGCAGTCGTAAATGCAGTGATGCAGCAGGTGCAAGAAACAAAAACGCCAGATCCAGTTATTGTTCCCGAAAAAGAGGATGGTAAAGAATCCATTCAATCGGCGAAGCAACCTGCTAGCCCGATTAGACGCATTCCTGAATTGACCGCTCCGAACACATCCTTGAGCGGCATTGGAACAGGCAATGTCCCTCCAAGTGCATTACAAGGTTATCCTATTGAAGAAGTAGGACTACCAGTGGGCGAAAGCCGCGATGGAGATTGGACAGATCTCTGCGCTTGCTGGCAGGCTGCCAACACATGTCACTTGCCTTTGTATTTCGAAGAGCCAATGTTGGAGCGAAATGGCCAGCAGCGATATCCATGTTTGCAACCAATGCTTTCTGGAGTTCGATTCTTCGGCAACGTTGCGATGCTGCCCTACTACATGCAGCTAAATCCTCCCTGGGAAGAGCAGTCGACCTTGGGTTCATACCGACCAGGAACTTCGGCACCTGCCCTTTATCACCGTCCTCCCTTTCGTGCTGATGCGGTCACGGCCGAAGGGTTGGCAACCGCGGCGATATTAATTGCCGTTCCCTAGAACCTCATCCTTGAGAACCACTGTGCGAGTTGGTTAACTTCGTGGCTAGCTGGCTCAGTGTTATTTCTTGCTGGATTGACGATCTTGAAGAGCTTTTTTGACTGCGTCAAACTGGCTCTTCAAGGTCTTAGGAGGCGCGACTCGCTGTCCCGATTCCTGCAAATTGCGGAGTTGGTCATCACCCCCGCGAGTCGCAGTCTTTTGAGACTTCGGTGGTCTAAGGCCCAGGCTGCGTAAATCCTTCTCGGCAGTTTCGCGGTCATTGCCACGACCATCCACAGCGTCTCTTGTCTTTTTCCAGCGCTCCAGAAAACGATTGAGATCTTCCTTGGTCCAATTCATTTCTTTGAGCAGTTCTGGATCGGGTTGATCCTTTTGTCGCTCCAGGTATTCAAGAGCCATGTTGGTAGCTTGTTTGGTATATTCCAGATTGGCTTGTTCCGATGCTTCGTTGGGATTGCTGCCTTGCGAATTATCACCTGGCATATTTCCTTCTCTACCAGTTTCTGCTGCATTGGTCTGATTGCCCGCAGGTTGAGAGCCGGCATTGTTTCCTGCCTGTTTTCCTTGATTGCTGGCTGCTGAATTGTTGGTTCCTGAATTTTGTGCTGCGCCACTGCTCGAACTCTGGTCGGAGTCGCCGGGGTTCGATTGGTCGCCAGGTTTACCCTGTGAACTCTTGCCTGGATTGGTTCCTTCTTTACCTGTCTTAGAATTGCCGTCGGCTGAGTTGTTTTGAGAACTATCGCCCTGGGGATTGTTGCCTTGCTCGTTGGGGTTACCGGGATCTTTCGAGTTCTGCTGATTACCAGTCGCGTCGTTCGACTTGGTCTCTCCCGACATTGGAGAATTGTCATTGGACTTCGACGGTTCACTATCAGCGGATGATTGGCCAGTATTTTGGTCCTCACCCGACTTGCTGTTGGCTTGATTTCCCTTCTCCGATGGATCGCCCGACTTGGACCCATTTGACGAGTTATCTTGCGCAGATGCGTTGGTAGAAGGCTCGCCTTTCTCTCCTTGGTTTTGACTCGGTCCTTCGTTTTTGGGTTGAGCAGGCTTGGTGTCTGATTTACTGCCGTTGTTTTGAGGAGTGGATGCAGAATCTGACTTTCCATCCTCTGGCTTGTCACTCATACCAGAAGCGTTGTCCGCTCCTGATGGAGTGGGTTGCTGGTTCGAGTTCTTGTTTTCAGCGGAAGGTTTTCCTGGGTCACCTGCTTCACTCTGATTGTTGCCACCTTGCTCTTCTGGATTTGAGGAGTTTTGCATCGGCTGTTTGGAATTGTTTTCTCCTTTACTGCCGTCATTATTCGAGTTGTTGCTCTTGGGCGAGTTGGTAGAGTTAGGATCGTTAGGCTGTTGTCCGTTTTCTGCCTGCTGGTCACCTGACTTGGCTGGATTGTCCGCTGGATCGCTTGAATCGGATTGACCTTTAGGGTTTTGCTCGGAGTTTCGACCCGAATTCGCAGGTGAGTTTTCACCCTGAGAAGCTTGTTCCTGCTGCAGACGTTGTTGCAGTCGCTCCATGATCTCTCCGTCGTGATCTGGAGTTCTCGCTGCTGATGAATCCGTTGAATTATTTGGATTTCGGTTACCGCTGGAGTTTTGTGAGCCATTTTCTTGTGGCTGCTGATTACTGTTGGATGAATTATCACCGGAGGAAGGTTGCGAAGAGTTGTCTGATGGAGAGCGACTATCATTT
>JAUMAI010000781.1:0-1446 GCA_032116775.1 Pirellula sp.
GTCTTCAAGCCACAGATCTCAAGCGAGACGCTTGGGATGGGTCGTAAGGCTACATCCAGGGTTGTTTAAACGGCTTGCGCTTGGCTCATCTGTAACCCCTCAATTATTTCTTCATCAGTGATGCCGTATCGTTTCAGCAAGCGAAACATGACCAAGCCTAATTTGGTTGGCTCGCCGATTCGCGA
The DNA here is from genome assembly GCA_032116775.1 of Pirellula sp. Lineage (GTDB taxonomy): Bacteria > Planctomycetota > Planctomycetia > Pirellulales > Pirellulaceae > JAFLCP01. The sequence continues at coordinate 186 of JAUMAI010000781.1, forward strand.
AGCCTGATTAGCGGACGGGGACTGTGAGCGAGCGGGTGTCACTGCTGGCTTCGAGAGGTTGGTAGGCGAAGCTGGCTTGGGCTCTACCGCGACCGACGACCGAGAATTCGAGTTTTCAACCAGAGATTCCGAGGTATCGTTGGCATCCCAGTCAAAGCGTAATTGTTTACCGGTAACGCGGCGGCGAGAGATTCGGATCTCCGCGTTGCTGCGAGACTTGCTGCCGGGGGTTGAATTTTGCTGGAATTCAATTTGTAGAGCAACCATCGATGACATCCTCCATCTGTAGAAAGCAACTGTGACTACAGAGAGAATTGTCGTGAGGGGGTGGGACACCTTTGGTCCTTCGCATTTCGGAATGGGCAAAAAATTGCCAAGGACCCAGATTCTGGTACCGTTTTGCCCGTAGTTTGAGGCTAGCTTTGGAGCAGCTGGAGTCCACACGGCCCAACAACTCCACTACGGCTGGAGGATAAGCCGAGACTCGAGCCGAAGGTCAACCCAAACGGTAGCAAACCTAGCCGTTAGGCAACGGGTTAAACAATGTCGGCCTAGAGATGGGGTTAGCGCTGGGCTGCACGTTCTGCAGCCGTTACGTCTTCCGGCGCGAAAAGTTCATTCAATTGAGTGCGAGAAAGTCGCAATAAGATCAGTACATGCTCGCGTTGACGCTGCACCGTTTCCGTGACGAAATAGTGGGCACCGAGGCCCTTGGGGGGCTCGGTACATGTTAGGACGATTGTTTGGCCAGGGGACATCGTGATCTGCATGGCTAATTGATCAAAAATGCGCTGTTGACGCTGCCAGTCAAAGCGAAAGGCCGCTTCCCGACCGACAACCGTATTGCGAACTTGCCCATGCTTAATTTCCGGAATCAATCGCAGCGTAGCGCGTCCATCACCATGCGGAATAGCTGTTAAGCCAAAAATGAATTCAGGGGTTTCCAGCGTTTCACCTCGTACTTGGCCTTCTTCTTGATAGACCAAAGGTACCCATGCATCCTGAATCGATCTGAGCAATAGTTCCTTGCGTCGCCCCGCTCGGCAAGTCAGTTGCTTTGGAACTAAAGAAATATTGGAGGCGACATTGGCTTGTTCGAGAGTGTCTTCACGTAACCGACGTTGCGCCTGCGCACGTTTGCGCGCACCACGCTGACCCTTTGTCCAGCCGTATTCGTTGACACGGGAAGTCATCTCGTGCGCCGGGGAACCGTACTCCAGCAGACCCCACGGGCCACGCGCCACCAGCAATGCAGTCGGAT
>JAUMAI010000781.1:1456-4150 GCA_032116775.1 Pirellula sp.
AATGGGAGGCATATCACCTGGAACCAACCCAGCCCGTAATCCATTCGCTTCCAATTGCTGTCTCGTTTGAACAGGTAAAACCTGTTCATCAGCGATCTGCCAAAGTTGTTCAATTTCAGCGATCTGCTCCTCTGGCATACGCAAGAATTGAAGTTCTACTTGGACGGCATCGAGTGGTAGTTGAGGAGCTGGTAACTCAGCCGTTGTCGCCGGTTTATCGGTATCGCTGCTAGTCGTAAAAAGAGAGCAACCAGAATTGAGAATAAGAAGGTAAGCACAAAGCGCTGCGGCAATTCGATAGACTCGAAGAGACGAGGTTGGTTTCGTCATCTCTTCACGCCGTAACGATTGAGTTAACTTCCCAGTGAAGCTCAGCACTTTACATCCTTGTTGTTATCTCATGTGCTTCTCTCCGAAATTGCTCCCCAAAGTTGGCGTGACTCCATTGCGCCTAAGGAGAATTCCTCCGTTTCAACAGGAAACGGGCGAAGCATCGACCATTGATCTATCAAGCACAAATCGAATAAGTGAGGGGAAAACATATCCCTCAATCCTATGAACGACAGACAAAATGAGCCGTTCGATTTGAGCCATACGAAATCGGGCCAATCGTAGAAAGGCCTAGCTGCTAGGTCAATAGATTTGCGTCAACTGCTCGTGATGGGGGATATGCTAGCTTGACTATTTAGCTTCCACGTTTCGGTTGACGGATCAGTGTCCCAGGCCGGCGGTTAGGTTCTCGTAACGAGTTTTGAGGGATCTCGGTGTTATTACTCGACGAGGGGACAAGAGGAGTGGGAGGAGGTTGCGGTGCAGTATTGGCGGCATTGGTCAGAGATGGTGGCGGAGGGAGCTGATCTAGCGAAAGAATCGGAGGGTCAGAATCTGTCACGTGCGGACTGGATATCATTCGGCCTAGTGAGTTTACAGATGCACTGCCCGTTGGAGCCGCAGCGTTTGAGTCTGCTGACGTGGCGGGAGAAGAAACCAGAGAGTTCACATCCGAGGTACCACGGGGTGAGGCAGGAAAGAATGTAGGATTGGATTGCATGGCCGGAGGCGTGATTGGGGCGGCGGTTTTCTTATAGCCGATATCTGGCCAGGTCAGCGGCTCGACGGAACCGACTAGCGATGCATTCTGCTTCGTAGTTAAAGTAGGGTTCGACTCAGTACCTCCCTGGTTGCGTAGCGGCACCTCGCCAGCACCAACCAATCGCTCGGGATTTGCAGGGGATGCATCAAAGGTGTTGGATCTCGGTAACCACGGTTTGATTTCGGTTAAGGGAATCCCGACGCTTTGAAACTCTTTGGCGATGCCTGGCCGATTCTGGCCATTCTTGACCGCATCTTGGATCATTAGTGATGGGTCTGCAGACGAAAACTCTTGCAGTAAATGGCTGGGAATACTGTTTTCATTACCACTGATCGGATTTGACGTTCCAGGCTCGCTTCGCACAGACAAATTCGTATCTTGCTGCTTGTCGACCCATTCAACTGGAAGTTCCGAATCCCTCGACGAGCTATCCCAACGCCAAAACGGAACCGACATTCCTCCGAGAAGAACAACTAGGATCCAAATAGAGGCGACATTCTTTGAATTGGACTCGTCGGACATGGCTAAGGCGATTTGTGCTAACAAAGGCCGCTGTGCCAGCATCCATGAGACATTAGCGGGAAGATCGATTCAGTAGCTTCCATAGCTACAGGAGGATGGTTGGGGAATTCTTCTCACTCAGCTTCCCTTTGTTCTTGGTGCTTGATTGAGAACAACCCACTTTCACTCAATCGACTGCTCGTCGACAGAAAATTGCCAGTGACGAAAAATTTCCATTTTTTCCGGCTAGGCAAAAAGAAAGGGTCGGCAATGCCGACCCTTTGTGAAGACTTTAATTCTAATACGGATGGTGTGGGAACTTGGATTCAGAACCCAGCTACGCCGCTTTTCGCTCTTCCTGTTGTTTTTCTACAACCCAAACTAAAAATGGTGATGCAATGTAGATCGAACTGTAGGTACCGACGATAATTCCGACGAAAAGCGAAAAGGCAAAACCATGGATACCCTCACCACCAAAAATGTACAGCAATAAAACGCTGACGATGGTTGTGGCTGAAGTCAGCAAGGTTCGTGACAACGTTTGGTTAACGCTGAGATTGACCATATCCGCGGTCAGTCGAGGGCTCTTGCCGCGGACTTCACGAATACGGTCAAACACCACGATCGTATCGTTCAGTGAGTAACCGATAATCGTCAAGAATGAGGCAATCATCGCCAAGTTGATCTTAAAGTCTTCGATCATCAGGAAGCCTAGCGGTCCTGACAGCCAGTGGCACAAGGCAACGATACCAAGGGTGATCGTCACGTCGTGTAGAAGTGCGACTACCGCTGCCAAGCCGAAAGCGATTTTCTGGAAACGGAACCAGATGTAACCGGTGATAAAGAACAAGCTAATCACCACAGCGCCAATTGCCTTGCCCTTCATGTCGTCGGCTACCGCTGGACCAACTTCACTAAGCGACAAGAAAACGGGTTCTTCTGTCAACAATTTTTGCAAGCCCGCTACAACCTGCTCCGATTGAACGCTCGATAGAGGGAGTGTCACATCCCACTCATCAAAACCTGCTGTCGACTCCTTGTTCCAGTTGGCTGGTGCGTTGGTAGGTACTAGGCCGATCTGAGCTTCAACCAAGGTGATA
>JAUMAI010000782.1:0-3954 GCA_032116775.1 Pirellula sp.
TGGCAGCGACAAATCCTCTCGACTCTGGCGGATGATGGATTGCACCCACATTGCCGCTCCCTTTCGATAGGGATAAAACGCCATGTCGTTTTCACCCACATGATAGAAGACACCAGCCACTTCCACTGGATGACCTTGCCGTTCGAGATCCTCAATCGAACTGCGAATGAAACCAATAAAGTCGACATACAAATTGAGATCTTTGGCAGACGTACCTTCCGGTGTCCAGTCGTTGATTTGAGAACCACTGTGTGTGAACTTCGCAATCGCAATATTCCCTCCCAGCTCTGATTGCAATTTGTTTGCAAAGCTAAGCTCTGGGCCAAAGGTATCATAGACGCCAGCTGGTCCGAGCGGCTCCCACTGCGTAGACGACTTGAAACCGCCCCCCAGACGATACTTAAAAGCAATTCGCGGGTTATCGTTGGCGAGTGCTTCACAGCCCGGCAGCGATTTGATTACTTGCGTGAAGGCGCGTTCACCTTCCATGTTGCGATGACCGGCCAGTATAAAGAGCTTAACAGGAGTGCCCTTCGCATACGGCCATTGATTAAGAGATCTTTCCGTAATCATCTCCTTACCGATGGTTCGCAGATAGGCGGTTGCATAGTTGACACCATGCTCAAGTTGCCCCAACGTTCCGTAGTGATAATGCAGCCCCTCCTCGCCACCGATTTCAACGGCATCATGCGAAGTGGGAATATATTCAGCGAGCGGATCAGCAGCGGTCACTGATTTCTGCGCTGTACGAATCGCGTGCATATTATCCCGATTATCCATCCCCCAAATCGTTTTGGTACATAGCTCGCCAATATAAAACTTCAAGTTCGGCGCCTGCAGGTCACGGCGCCAGCAAGCCAAAAAGTTCTTTAAATTTTCTGCGTACTTCGGCTTGTAATCTTTATTGAACATATCATTCTCGCCTTGGTGCCACATGAAGCCTTCTAATTGATAGGGCACCTTCATTCGATCGAGTGCGGCCAACGAATTGCGCACGTGCTCAAGCGCGATCGGATAGAGCTTCAAACCAGCGGGCATGTCAGGATTCCAATCCTCGCCCAGTGTGGTTCCTCCAGAGGCGCATTTGATAATCGCGATGGGCGCATCAATGCTCCGAGACACCCATCTACCAAAACTAATTTCTGGTCCAAAGTAATCACCCGTCGGCTGTAAAGCGATCCAACCATCGGAGGCGATCATCTGTTCGCGTCCTAGTTTGTAAGAAAACATGACATTCGCCTGAGGCTTATCGAGATCGGCAAATGGGGGAAAGCGTTTGATGTGTTCAACCCTAGAGTGCGTGCCAACCATATTCGACTGGCCAGCGAAGATGAAGACTCGTAATGGAGGTGACTGCGCTTGTACCTCTTTCGAAGACAGCCAAGCGATGCTGATCCATAGGCAAACCTGACTTACCACCCAAAGTCTCTGCATTGTTCTTAGAATCCTTGGTTTCGATATCGCTAGCCCTGAAGATCAAACACGCTTCACGGCCCCTCTTCGTCTAGGTTCGCCCATGGTAAATCACGAGCGTCGCCTGACGATTTAGTGGTGCTGTCTCACGTTACCACAACATCGGGGCCTATCCCAGACGAAAGCCCCCCAAGAATGTATTCTTGTTCATCTTTTTCGATATACTGTTCGCGTCGGGCATCCCGGCTGCATCTTATAAATTGACACAATGCTCAGAGTTCGCCCGCACAGAAACCGCGCCCGCATAGAAACTGATTGTGCCCCGCATAAGTTCACTTGCCCTGAAACATGCCCATTATATTTTGCGAGTTTATTCAATGACTCAAAAGAAAAAGGCGCTCGGCGATGAATGCACGACCGAATTCGTGCCAATGACAGACTCCGCTGCGACCATTGAAGTCGCGAGCAGTCCCCACACAAATATTCAAGCCACGATAGAGTCTTCATCTCTGCCTAACGCATTTTCAACAACTCCATTTCCAACGATCCCCGGCTACCAAATTACAGCTGAGATCGCCAAAGGAGGAATGGGCCGGATCTATGCGGGACGCGATTTAATTCTCGAGCGGGAAGTTGCCATTAAAACATTGTTACCAGGGGCGAATGCCGACCGTTTCGTGACGGAAGCCAAGATCACTGCCAAACTCCCCCACCCCTGCATTCCACCGGTACATGCCCTTGGCACCCTAGCCGATGGAACGCCTTATTTGGCCATGAAATACGTTCGCGGAAAGACGTTGGCAGATGAACTACTAGCTCGTGATGACATCACAAACAGCTTGCCACATTTCATTCACATCTTCGAACAGATAGCACAATCTGTTGGCTTTGCGCATAGTCGAGGCATAATTCATCGTGACCTCAAGCCACTGAATATCATGGTGGGGGAATTTGGTGAGGTCCAAGTCATGGATTGGGGATTGGCAAAAGAACTGTCCGCATCCCACAACACTCTCAGAGACATCGCTGATTCAATCAGCACATCTTCCAACCAAACACAAACTCTAGCAGGATCAGTGATGGGCACACCGGGCTATATGGCGCCGGAGCAAGCCCGCGGGGAGACGGTTGACGCGCGAGCCGATGTCTTCTCGCTCGGGGCAACATTGATTGCAATCCTAACAGGTCGCCCTGCCTTCGCTGGGAGTACTCTGCGCGAGTCACTCGATATGGCAGCCAACGCCAACTTAGAGGAGACCTATCTCCGCTTGGATGAAAGTGGATTCGATGCAGAATTGGTTGAAATTGCCAAACGCTGCGTATCCCCCGACCCGAACTCGCGTCCGAAGAATGGAGAAATGGTAGCCCAAGAAGTCGCTTCGTATCGATCCAGCGTAGACCTCCGTCTGCGTCACGCGGAACTGGAAAAGGCAGCCGCTACCGAGCGCGAACGTGAATCAGCTAAGCGACGCAAACAGTGGATCCTAGCGGCGAGCATTATTTTTGTGGCGCTATCTACTGGCCTGATTGTCAGCCTCTGGCAGATGCAGCGCGCCGTTATGGCGGAAAGTCTCGCTCAGCAAAATGCAGAAACAGCTCGGCGCGAGCGCGATGAAAAGGAAATACTGCGTCTTGCGGAACAAGAACGAGCGGAGGGCGAACGAAAGGCGAAAGAGGAAGCACAACGAAATCTTGACTACGCCAGAAAAGGAAATGAGATTTTAGGCTCGGTGTTCACCTCCTTAGACCCAAACTCACAATATTCTTCCGTCTCCGAGTTGCGAAATGCCTTAAAAAAGAATCTAACCGACGCCATAGCAGCCCTAGATCAATCTACTATTGGCGATCCGCTCGAGGTTTCTAAATTGCAGAGTACGCTTGGCTTATCATTACTCGGCTTAGGCCATGCAGACGAAGCGAGTCAAATATTACGCAAATCTCTCGATACTCGTATTTCCATGCTAGGCAATGAACATCCAACCACACTCGGAAACATGGGAAATCTTGCAGAAAGCTACCGTATCGCTGGGAAACTCGACCAAGCCGAACAACTCAATCAGGACACACTCAACGTTTTACAGAATACCCTGGGGCCTACGCATCGTGACACCCTAACAGCGATGAATAATTTGGCAGCAACTTATTATGCCGCCGGCAAGATCGACAAGGCAATTCCACTTTATGAACAGACTCTTGGACTTCGCCGGCAACATCTTCCCCCGGATGACCCAGATACACTCGCAAGTATTAGCAATCTTGCGGCAGCCTATTACTCACTCGGCCAACTGGATAAAGCCTTACCGTATTTTGAGCAAACTCTTGAGACCGTTAAACGAACCCAGGGTCCTGAACATCTCGATACTCTCACCTTGATGAATAATCTCGCTGCAGTTTACTTCGCAGCTGGCCGCCCAGCGGACGCTGCAAACCTATTCGAAGAATCTCTTCGAGTGCGGCGAGAAAAGCTGGGAAATGCGCACCCAGACACCATCACAACGATGAGGAATCTGGGTATGGCCTACACAAAGATTAACCGAGTAG
>JAUMAI010000782.1:3964-4744 GCA_032116775.1 Pirellula sp.
ACTGGAATTTATTGATGCACAAAAGAAATTGCTGCCACCAGATGATCCACAACTCGCAAATTACTTAGCCTCCGTTGCGACGGATCTACTTGAATGCAAACAATTTGAAAAGGTGGAACCTATACTGCGCGATTGCCTCAGAATCCGTCAGCTAACATCTCCGGAGCAATGGACTACATTCAATACTCAGTCGCTTTTGGGTGGCGCACTGCTCGGCCAAAACAAATATGAGGAAGCAGAGGCTCTGCTACTGGAGGGTTATGAGGGAATGATTGCCCGTCTCGATACGATTCCACCCACCGGTCTGCCTCGCGTGACGTCAGCCATTGACCGTCTGATCGCCTATTACACAGCGACAAATGAAATGGAGTTGATACAGACATGGATTGAAGTGAAAAACAATTTTATCGCGAACGAAGAAAAGACAAAAATGGCCACGCCAGAGTGATGTCAAACACAGTACGGTATAACGCGACATTTGGATTTGGGGAAAGCGAAGTTATCACTTGGTTGTGTCGGGCCTAACAGCCCGTTGAAAAAGTCATGACAGGCGCTATCTTATCAGGAAGTTTGGCAGGAAGGATGGAGGAGATGTTTTTATGGCTTTGGGACGTCGCAAGGAATGTCGGCAACAAGAACTTTTTGTCACAACGGATTCGCTTCCAACTTCGGATGGTCACGTTTTCTACTCTAAGCTCAATCAGCTTCTCGCTGACGAAGGTTTCGATCGATGGATCGAGGAACTCTGCTCTTTCTATTACAGTCAAAGCCGTGGTCGTC